>JBILLY010000320.1:0-5759 GCA_044375835.1 Opitutaceae bacterium | reverse complement strand
GTGACGGCGAAATTCGAGCAGTTGAACTGCCTCGCCTGCCTCGAGTGGCGCGGGCGCGGCGGCGTGGAGGCGGGGCGGACCCGGTTTTTCACGGCGACGGACAGCGCGGTGGAGTCGCTCGGCGAGATCGGGCATCTGCCGCCGAAGCTCGACCAGGCGGGACGGAAACTCACGGCGGCGTGGCTGGAAAAACTGCTGGCGGGGACGGGCGGCGGGGTGCGGCCGGCGATGACGGCGCGGATGCCGCGGTTCGGCGCGGCGGCGGCGGGCGAGTTGGTGCCCCTGCTGGAGGAGGCGTGCCGACCGGTGCGTCCCCAGGAGATTGATACGAGCGGGAGCCTGAGCCACCAGCGCTTCGCGACGGGGCGGACCTTGCTCGGCACGGGCGCGGGCGGGCTCGGGTGCGTGTCGTGTCACGGTCTCAAACAGCGCGAGCCGGCGGGCGTGCGGGCGGTGAACCTGACGCACACGGCGCAGCGGCTGCGCCCGGAGTATTTCAAGGCGCTGCTGCTCGATCCGCAGGGCGTGCAGCCCGGGACGGTGATGCCGCCGCTGCTGGCGGGGCGGGCGGGCGCGGCGAAGGAGATCGAGTCGATGTGGACGTATTTCAAGGAGCTCGACCAGAGCGAGGTGCTGCCGGAGGGGTTGGCGGCGGCGGGGTCGTTCGAGCTGAAGCCGGCGGCGGAAGGGCGGCCGATCGTGTTCCGCACGTTTCTGGAAGGGGCGGGCACGCAGGCGGTGGCGGTGGGGTTTCCGGCGGGCGTGCACGCGGCCTTCGACGCCGCCGAGGTGCGCTGGGCGCTGGCGTGGCGCGGGCGGTTTCTGGACGCGCAGTCGAACTGGGAGGAGCGGGCGATGAAGCCGGTGAAGCCGCTCGGCGAAGGGCGGCTGATGTTGCCGGCGCACCTGCCGCTGGCGCGGCTCGACGCGGCGACGGCGGCGTGGCCGACGACGTATGGGCGCGCGGCGGGCTATGTTTTCAAAGGCTACCGGCTCGATGCGGCGGGCGTGCCGACGTTCCGCTATATGGTCGGCGGGCTCGAGGTGGAGGACACGGTGCGACCGACGGCGGACGGAACGGGGCTGCGGCGCACGGTGACGGTGCGCGGCGGTGGGGCGGAGACGGGCGCGTGGTATTTCCGCGGGGTGACGGCGGCCGCGGTGCCGCGGGGGGCGGAGTGGCGCGAGGGTGCGGCGGTGTTCGAGGAGACGATCGCGTTGCCATGAACACACGGACGACGGGGAAATTTTTTGCGCGGCGGCTGGGGGCGGCGTGGCGCGTCGGGCGCGTCGGTGCGGTGCTGGCGGCGGCGGGGGTGTGCGTGGCGGTCGGTGCGACGCCGGGTGCGGCGGCGGGGCCGGCCTACACGATCACGCCCTATCGGCCGCCGGACGGCGTGAAACTCGAAGTGACGGGCATCGCGCGGCTGCCGGACGGGCGGGTGGCGCTGGCGCTGCGCAAAGGCGAGGTGTGGGTGATGGAGCGGCCGGAAGCCGATCCGGCGGATCCGGCGGCGGTGGGCTACCGGCGGATCGCGGCGGGGTTGCACGAGCCGCTCGGGCTGCTGTGGCACGACGGGGCGCTGCTCACGCTGCAACGCGCGGAGCTGACGCGCCTGCGCGACCGGGACGGCGACGGGACGATCGACGACTACGAGACGGCGGCGGCGGGCTGGAGTGTGTCGGGCAACTACCACGAATACGCCTACGGGCCGGTGGCCGACGGCGCGGGGAACCTGTGGTTCGCGCTCAACGCGACGCTGGGCGGGGGGGTGAAAATGGTCGGCCACCGGGCCACGGAGTCGGCGTGGCGCGGGTGGGCGCTGCGGTTGCGGCCGGACGGCACGCTGGAGCCGATGAGCGCGGGCTTCCGCTCGCCGTCGGGGCTGGGCACGAACGCGGAGGGAGAGGTGTTCGCGACGGACCAGCAGGGGAATTACTGGGGCACGAACCCGGTGCTGCACCTGCGGAAGGGGGCGTTTTTCGGGCACAAGGCGGCGCTGGCGGACACGCGGCGGCCGGAATCGCCGGTGCGGGATCCGGGGGAATTGACGGAAGGTCTGACGGTGGCGGAGGTCGCGCAACGGAATCCCGGATACACGCTGCCGGCGGTGTGGCTGCCCTACGCGAAGCTCGGGCAGAGTCCGACGGGGCTGGCCTGCGACCGCAGCGACGGGAAGTTCGGGCCGTTTGCGGGGCAGATGTTCGTGGGCGAGTTCACGCTGTCGCGGGTGTTGCGGGTGTATTTGGAAAAAGTGGACGGCGAGTATCAGGGCGCGGCGTTCGCGTTTCTCGGCGGGTTGCAGAGCGGGCCGATCCGGCTGGAGTTTCTGCCCGACGGCTCGCTGCTGAGCGGGGAGACGAACCGCGGGTGGAACTCGGCGGGCACGCGGTCCTACGGGCTCGAGCGGATCCGGTGGACGGGGACGGTGCCCTTCGAGATCCGCACGATGCGGGCGGAGGCGGACGGATGGACGCTGGAGTTCACGGCGCCGGTGGACCCGGTGAGCGCGGCGGCGCCGGCGAGCTACACGGGCACGAGCTACACCTATATTTACCAGCAGAAATACGGCAGTCCGGAGGTGGACCCGCAGCCGGTGACGGTGACGCGGGCGGAGGTGTTGCCCGACGGGAAATCGGTGCGGCTGCGCTGCACGGGGCTGCGCGCGGGCTACGTGCACGAGCTGGGCGTGCCGGGTGTGCGGGCGAGGTCGGGCGCGGCGGTGGCTAATCCGACGGCGTATTACACGCTAAACCGGCGGCCACGGGGGGAGGGAAGGTAGTGACGAGTGATGAGTGGCGAGTGATTGGAGGGGTCATGGGTGAAAGGTGATGGGTAAGGGGTGGGGCTATTGGCGCCAGGGGCGGCCGGCGCGGTAGGACTCGAGACGGCGGAGGAGGAGGGGTTCGGCAGCGGTGTCGCGTTGGGCGCGGGCGGCGGCGAGGGCACGCTCGGCGGCGGCGACGGCGGCGGGCCAGCGGCTGATCTCGGCGCAGGCGGCGGCGTAGGTGCTGAGCACGGCGGCATCGGCGGCGCCGGCTTCGACGAGCGGCTCGACGAGCGCAAGGGCGGCGCGGCCGTCGCGGAGCGCGCGGTCGGCGGTGGTGGCGAGAATCCAGGCGAGGGTGTTGGCGGCGGCGGGATCGGGCGCGAGGGCGAGGGCGCGGCGGAACCAGGCGGCGGCGCGGGCATCGGCGCCGAAGTCGTAGAAGCGGGCGGCGGCGTCGAGGCAGAGGCCGGGCTGCTCGGCGGGCGGGACGAGGTCGAGCAGGCGGACGAGCGTGGCGTCGGCGTCGGCGAGCCGGTCGCGCGCGATCTGGACGCGGGCGAGGGCGTGGAGGCGCCGCGGCTCGGTCTGGTTGAAATCGACGCGGAAGAGCGCGACGCGTTCGGCGATGTCGCCGAGTTCGGCGAGGCGGCGGAACGGCACGGGGCGGAGCCAGCGCGGGGCGTTTTCCGGATCGTGCGCGAGCTTGTAGCCGAAGGTGGACTTCACGGCCTCGGGCGGGGTGCCGGGGCGCAGGAGATGGTGGTATTCGGGGAGGAAGGCGCCGCCGAGCAGGGAAACGACGTGCGTGACGCCGCGGGCGCGGACGAGGGCGGCCGCCTCGGCTTCGTCGCGGGCGCAGAGGATCTCGGCGGCGGCGCGGAGGCCGGCGATGTTTTCCCAGTAGAGCGTGCCGAGGGTGTGCATGCCGCCGTAGTAGCCGAGGGCGAGGGAGGCGTCGGGGTCGGCGAGCACGACGAAGTCGCCGACGGGTTCCTCGGCGCGGAGGGTGGAGGCGACGTAGCGGAAGAGGACTTGGGAATACTCGCGGGGCGAGACGACGGAGGCGGTGTGGGCGGAGCGCGTCTGGACGATGCGGCCGACGGTCTGCTGGACGGTGCCGGCGGCGACGAGCACGCACACGGCGATCGCGACGCGGCGGCGGCGGGCGAGCGCGAGGGCGAAGAGGACGGCGAGCAGGGCGAGCTGGGCGGAGGCCGCGCTGCTCCACCACCGGAGCACGGCGAAGCCGAGCGCGGCGAAGGCGGCGGAGGCGGCGGCGAGGAAGCCGGCGGCGAGCCGCGTGGACACGGCGCGGGCGCGGACGGCGACGACGGCGCCGAGCACGACGAGGACGCAGGAGGCGAGGTGAAGGGCGAGGGCACCGAAGCCGAAATGGCGGACGGCGGAGAAGAAGGTCTGGCCCTCGGCGACGAAGTGCCGGAGTTCGGACGAGAACGGGTCGGAAACCGCGAAGACGGCGGTGCCGCCGGCGACGATGGCGGCGGGCGGCGCGACGATCGCGAGGGCGGGCAGGAGGAGCCGCGGCCAAGGGAAGGCGGGCCGGGCGGCGGGCGCGGCGAGGGCGCCGACGCGCCAGGCGGCGAGCGTCGCGACGACCTCGGCGCCGCCCCACCAGCCGGCGGCCCAGAGCGGGTGGTTGACCTCGAGGCGGAAGCCGAGGTGCGCCGGGGCGTATTCAAGCAAGTAGAACGCGACTCCGAGGGCGCCGCCGGTGCGCCCCCAGAGCCGCCAGACGCCGGGATCGAACGCGGCCCCGGCCGCGACGAGAGCGGGCGCGAGCCGCCAGACGGCGACGAGGCCGAGCGCGCCGGCGGCGGCGATGCCGGGCAAGATCGAGGCGGCGTTGAGCCATAGCCCGACGGCACCGGCGACGGCGGACACGACGGCGGCGAGGCGCGCCGCGCGGAGATCGGCGGGGAGGAGCGGGTCGCCGGGGCGCGTCCAGCCGAGGCCGGCGAGGGCGAGGCCGAGGAGCAGCACGGCGAGGGCGACGGTGACGAGGCCGTGGTGGTCGACGTTGAACGGCGTGAAGTTGAGGTAGACATTGCCGTGACCGAGGCAGACGAGGGCGACCAGGGCGCCGACGCCGGGGCCGAGGCGGCGCGCGACCCAGAGCGAGAGCGGGACGAGGCAGGCGGCGAAGAGGACCAAATTGGTCCACGCGAGCGAGCGCTCGAGGGCGAGAGCGGGCGACTCGCCGGTGAGGGCGGCGCGTGCGGCGCCGCCGGCGGCGACGATCCAGGTGAACGGCGTGGACCAGTGGACCTCGCGGCCGAAGGGGGCGTTGTCGATGGCGGTGCGGCGGACGCGCCAGGTGCCGTTTTCCCCGACGGCGCGGGCGTGGTGGACCCACATCATCGTGTCGGCGCTGGTGCCCGGCAGGAAGTGCGGCAGTCGTGCGGTGGCGGTATCGCCGGGGAGGGAGGCGACGCCGTTGAGAAAACCGAGGTAGTCGCGCACGACGACCACGTGGGCGGCGGCGAGGGCGAGGCAGAGGAGCCAGACGAGCGGCAGCCACAACCACGCGGCGCGGGCGGGGGCGGCGGGTGAGGCGGGGGCGGACGCGGCGGGCACGGTCCGGGATTCCAGCCGGGGAAGCGGGCGGGCGTCGAGACCTACGGCGGGCGGGCGAGGGAAACGAGGGGCGGACGCGCGCCGCCGGCGAACCGGCGCGCGACGGAGCCCGCCCGGGCGGCTCCGACCGGGCCTGGAAACGCCGCGCGCGTGCCGCCTATTCGAGCGCGGTGAAAAAGCGGCCGAAGCGCGGGAACAGCCGGCGGTCGAGATCGGCGGAGACGGCGACGGCGCGGGCGCGACCAATGATGGCGGCGCGGGGGACAGGGCCGTAGAAGCGGGAGTCGTGGCTGTTGTCGCGGTTGTCGCCGAGGGCCCAGTAGTGGCCGGCGGGCACGCGCACGGGACCCCAGGTGCGGAGGGCGGGGCGGGCGGGCTGGGCCATCACGGCAT
>JBILLY010000876.1:0-2729 GCA_044375835.1 Opitutaceae bacterium | reverse complement strand
CATGAAAACCAACATCGGCCTCAACGACGAAGCCCGCCTCGAAATCGGCCAGATGCTCAATCTGCTCCTGGCGGACGAGTCGGTCCTCGCCGCCACCCTGCGCGACTACCACTGGAACGTCACCGGCCCGGAGTTCCCGATGTTGCACGCGCAGTTCGGCCGCGACTACGCGCAATGCTCCGGCTGGATCGACGATGTCGCCGAGCGGGCGCGCGCCATCGGCATCGGTGCCCGCGGCAACTGGGGCGAACTGACGAAAGCCGCCCGCTGCTCCGCCGATCCCGGACTCGAATTGTCCGCCGAGCACATGCTCTCCGAGCTGCTCGCGCTGCACGAGGAGATGATCGTCCAGCTGCGCACCGATGCCGAGGCCTGCGCCAAACGGTTCGGCGACGCCGGCACGGCCGACTTTCTCACCGGATTGATGGCGCTCCACGAGAAGGCCGCCTGGATGCTCCGCGCCCAGCTCGAAACCGAGACCGACGGCATCGACTGACGCCGCCCGCTTGACCCCTGCACTTTTATGCAACGCGCCTTCTCCCTCATGCTGCTGGTCGGCGGCATCATCCTCATCATTTACGGCATCAACGCCTCGGAATCCGTCGCGCCGAGTTTCTCCCGCTTCTTCAAAGGCACGCCGACCGACAACACAATCTGGCTCGTGGCCGGCGGCGTCGCCGCCGCCGTGCTCGGCCTCGTCGGCGTCCGGCGCGACTCGCGCTCCTGAGCCGCGGACCGCGGCCCGTCAGGTCTCCGTTTCCCTCCTTTCCAACCATGAAAACCGATCCCGAATCCACCCACACACCGGCTGAATTGCTCAAAGAACTGCAGACGCTCGTCGTCGAAGCCGAACACATGATGGCCGCCTCGCTCTCCGAGCACTCGACCGACGCGATGGAGAAACTGCGGCAACGCTTCGGCGCCGCGCAGGCCCGTCTCTCCGAGTTTGTCGACGGCGCCAAACGCAGGGTCGTCGACGGCGCGAAATGCACCGACGCCGCCATCCGCGCGAACCCCTACCAATCGCTCGCCATCGCCGTGGGCGTGGGCCTGCTGTTCGGCGTGCTCGTGGGGCGCCGGACCAAGTAACGGCGCCGCCATGGAGCCCGCGTCCCCGCCGCCCGGCGGCTATTTCGAGGCACTCCGTGCGCTGGGCGACGGCGTCCTCGCCGGCGTGCAGGACCGGCTCGAACTTTTGTCGCTCGAGCTGCAGGAGGAGAAATTCCGGCTGATCAAAACGTTTCTGTGGATCAGCGCCGCCGTGTTCACCGCCATCATGGCGATCACGTTCGTGAGCCTGACCGTGGTGTATCTCTTTTGGGCGGGAGCACGGCTGGCCGTGCTCGCGGGGTTCGCTGCTTTCTACGCCGGAGCCACGGTCGCGATTGTGGTCGCGTTCCGGCGTTTTCTGGCGCGCCAGCCGAGTCCGTTTGCCGCGACGCGGCAGGAGATCGGGAACGATCGCGCATGTATCCGGAACGAGAATTGATCCGCCTGTCGGTTTACAAAGCCGCGCTGCGGCGCGACGTCGCCGTGCGCCGCCGGCAGTGCGCGGCAGCGGTGAGCCGGGTGGCGCGGCCGCTGCTGGCGGTTGATCGCGTGGTGACGGTCGCGCGCCGGTTGCCCGCCCTGGCCGGGTGGGCGGCGATCGCGGCTGCGGTGTTGGCGACCGGCGCGGCCGGATGGCGGGCCAAACCGTTGCGCCCGGTCCTGCGCTGGCTGCCGGTGGCGGCGGCGGTGTGGCGGGGGGCGCGCGTGCTGTGGGCGGCGATCCGCTAGCGATGGACGGCGGTTCCGCTGGCCGTCGCGGGAGCCGCGGCGGTCCTCAGCATCGCGAAGCAAAGTCCGGCCGACGTCCGGCCCGGACTCTCCGACTATGAAAGATCCCGTCTACAAACTGATCGAACTCACCGGCACCTCGGACTCCTCCATCGAGGCCGCGGTCGCCGCGGCCATCGGCCGGGCGCACAAGACCGTGAAGCACCTGAGCTGGTTTCAGGTCGTGGAGACGCGCGGCAACATCGAGAAGGGACGCGTGCGTCGCTGGCAGGTCACGATCAAGGTCGGGTTTGCGGTGGACGCGTGAGCGGTCCCGTCCGTGGCGGCGCGACGCGCGCCGGCGGGACGGCGCGGGGCAGCGCAGGGCAGGGCACCGCCGCGCGACCGCGCGGTGGACCGGCTCGACGCACGGGACCGGAGGCCGCTTCGCCATGGGCGGGTGCTTCTCCCGCTTCCGGAAAGGCGCGAAGTCGGCGCGATCCCGCGGTGGCGCCGGAGGGCGGAGAGCGTGATTGGCAGCGCGGCGATGCTCGCGAGGGGAGGGCGCTGCCGGCACGGCCGGGGCCGGCGTGTCCACCGCGGGCGGCGCGCCTGGTGGACGGGGGATTCCACGGTTCGATGCGGCTGACCGACGGACTCACGGCGGCCGCGGCCGTCGGCGTCTACGGCCATGTCCGGCGGACGCGGACGCCGGAGCGAGCGCACGAAGGCGTTCGCGTGAGCTGGTGTTCACCGAGTTGCGGCGTGGGCATCCGGCGCGCGCCGAGCACTCGCCGCGGCGGCGGATTCCGCTCCGCGCCAACCTCGAGTTGCTCGCCGTGGTCGCGGTGTCGCCCGGGCTGCAAGCGTGGCGACGGCAGAACGCCGCGCCGGGCTGTTTTCCGCGGACGGTGCACCCGTGGCCGTTCCCCGGATGCCCGCGGCGGCCGGCCTTGGGGGGGAACGAAATG
>JBILLY010000384.1:0-5171 GCA_044375835.1 Opitutaceae bacterium | reverse complement strand
GAAGCGCCCGTTGGTGCCCGACGCCCGACGCCGGGCGGCGCGGCGCGAACGGGCGAACGCAAAAAGGGCCGTCGTGCGACGGCCCTTGCGCGGGAGAGATCGGCGTCAGCGGGAAATGCGGGTCATTTGGGTGACCCGCCGCGAAAGACGTGCATGGCAGCCGAGACGATCAGGAGGACGATGAAGACGAAGAACAGCACCCGGGCGACGTCCGAGGCCGCACCGGCGATGCCGGTGAAGCCGAAGACGGCGGCGATGATTGCGACAATAAAGAAGATGAGGGCCCAGCGGAGCATGATTATAGGGAGTTGATGGGTTGACCGACCAGAATCTGGTTATCCACGAGCTCGAGCCGCGAGGCGGCCACCGCGATGCGGCCGATCTCGGCCCGCTCCGAGGCGGTCTCGACCCAGCCCCGCAAGGTGACGCGCTCATGGAGCGTGCCGACCTGCACATGGCGGTCGTCGATGGTGGAGGCGCGCAAATCGCGGTGGATGCCGGCGGTGCGATCGACGTCCCGGGCTCCGGTGCCTTGCTCCAAGGGGACGGCGGTGCGGGGACCGCGGTAGGATTCTTCCCGCGAATAGGCGTCCTGCCCGTAGGCGGCGGCGGTGTAGACATAGTGCGGCTCGGCGGCGAACTCGGCCTTGGTGTCGTCGAGGATGAGTCCGTCGCGGGCGCCGTTGAAGGCCAGGGCGGTCGGCGGGATGACACTCTTGGTCCGGAAATTGCCCGGCGTGAGCACGATCACGGAGAGAATCCGGCCCTGCGTGATGTCGAGCGAGAGCGACCACACGGTGCCGAGCTTCTCATTCTGCAGGTTGGCGACCGGCAGTTCGAGCAGACGGCTCGAGCGTTCGATCTGGCCGAGGGAGGGCTTCGGGGGGGGCGGCGGCGGTAGCGTCCGCCCGTCCGTCTTCGGTGAAATACGGTTCCTGGCGGAACAGGCGATAGGCGGCGGCGACCCGGTCGTCGCGGCCGGAGCCGATCCAGGGCCGGAGTTTGATCGCGGCGGCCGAACGGAATTCATCGGGGCTCACGTCGAGCCGGTAGAATTCGTTGGAGAGATCGGGCGTGAGCGCGAGCGGCGGCACCGCGACGATCCTGTTGCCGACCCCGAGGGAGCTGTCGGAGACGACGTATACCTCGATGATGCGGCCGTTTGCGAGATCGACGCCGAGGTCGACGATGCGGCCGAGCTGCTGGTCCTGGAAGTTGCGGATGTGGATTTGGGTGAAGTCCTGTGCGTTTCGTTCCGGGCCGAGAAGGGGCGGTGCGAGCGTGGTCGGTGCGCCGAGCGCGAGCGTGACGGATGCGGCCAGCGAAGCGCCGATGCGGAGGAGATATTTCGAGTTCATGGGATTTGTCGGGGCAGGCCGCGAGTGAACGCGGCGTGCGGACGCGGCACGTGGCGGACAGGAATTGTCGCGCTTATATCGGCGGGCGTCATGATGCACGCCACTGTATATCCGGACACGCAACGGGCCAATGGGGTGTAACCCACGGCCCGGGAGGGCAGGGTGCTACGGTGCGACGATGCCGTTCCGCCCGACGGGCCGGGCCGGCTCGAACCAATGGGCCGGTGTGGTGCCGGGGCCGAAGTCGGGGCACGCTTCGGCGAGCAGTTCCCGGAGCCGGATGCGGGCGCGGGAGATCCGGCTTTTGACGGTTCCAAGCCGGATGCGGAGCAACCGCGCGATCTCCAGATAGGACAGGCACCGTATATTGCGGTGATCGAGGATCTCGCGTTGGCCGGCGGGCAAGCGTGTCATGCACGTCAGCAATATACGCTCGAACTCGCCGTTCGCCGCCATGCGCACCGGTCCGGGGGTTTCGCACGGGATCAGGCCCGCCAGCGTGAATTTTCCGCCGGCGCCGCACGGCATATCGAACGAAAAGGTCGCATGTCGCCGCCGGCGGAAATTGTGCCAGTAGCGGTTGTTGGAGAGGTTCAGGGCGATTCGATGCATCCACGTGGAGAGCGAGGAGTCGCCGCGGAATCGGCCGAGGGCGCGGTAGGCGTTGAGCAGGGTGTCCTGGGCGATCTCCTCGGCGTCGGAGCGATTGCGCAGCCGGGCGAACGAAACCTCGAACATGCGTTCGCGATAGCGGACGGCGATCTCGCTGAAGGCGGCGGTTTCTCCGGCGTTGAAGCGCCGGACCAGCTCGGAATCGTGCCCTGCCGCGGTCGCGGCATCCCGCTTCCGTCGACCGACCTGCGGAGGAGCAGGGCGTGCGGTTGGAGAAGCAACACCGGCAGTCGGCCCAATCATGACCAACGATAGCGGGGGAGCCGGTGACCTAGAATGGGGTGTAACGATACCGCTTGAAACACCCGCCGCCGCGCGGCGCCTGCCCGTGCCGGATCGGGGCGATTTCAAGCCGAGTCTTTCCCCGCAACCGTGCTCCCCGGATTTCCGGCCGCAGATTCGCCGAAGGGTATGCAGCCCCCCCCCGGATGCGGGGCGCGGGCGAGCCGCGGCGTGAGAAGCCACTGCCGGCTGTTTCGCCGCGCCGGCGACGATCGCGGGAGAGTCGCCGACAGTCGCAGGCGGCGGTCGTGGGCCTTTGCGGCCGGGGCGGCGTCCGCACGAATGCGTCAGGAATTCCCTTGTGCGCAAAAGAAGGCCGACTCCGCCGGCCGCGGAAGGTGAACTCGAAAGGTCGATTCAATTCCGCCCCGCTTCTTCCCGGGCGATCCCTCGTTTTCACGGAGCATGCCCCGGAACGGGCCGACCCGGGCGATCACAACGTGCCCCGGGCGACATCCGGGGCCGGGGTGGGGGCGACCGGAAGGTTTGTGCGCGGCGCGTCTTGCAGCGGCCAAAGATTTGGTTGCTTTCGGCGACGCGCCTTCTATCACCTCGAACCCTTTTCCATTACGCCTGCCCTCAATCCCGAGGCGACAGGGGGAACGAAACCTATGAGCCAAAAGTTCAAACTGAACGTCGCTGACCGCGCCCAAACCGGCCGCAGCGCCTCCCGCCGCCTTCGCAAGGCCAATCGCGTGCCCGCGATTCTCTACGGGAAGCACACCAAGCCCGAGTCGCTCTCGATCGAAGGTCCCGAATTCACCCGCTTGTTGAAATCGGTCGGCGGTCGCGCCGTGCTCATCGAACTCGAGCAGGCCGGCAAAGCCGAAAAGGCCCTTTCCTTCCTCCAGGAAGTGCAGCGCGACCCGATCACCGACAAATACCTGCACGTCGACCTGCAGGAAGTGAAGGCCGACGAGAAGTTCGAGATCCGCGTGCCCGTGCGCGTGGTCGGCGAATCGTTCGGCGTGAAGAACCAGAGCGGCGTGTTGGAAATGGCCTCCCAGGTCCTCCGCATCCGCGTTCTGCCGAAAGATCTGCCCGAATCCATCGGGGTCGATGTGACCGAGCTCAAGGTTGGTGAAACGATCAAGGTCGGCTCGCTCAAGGCGATCGCTGGCGTCGATTTCCTCGATCCGAAGGGCCAGCCGGTCGTGTCGTGCGTCGAGCCCGTCGCCGAAATCGTGCAGGAAGTCGCGGCCACCGCGACGCCCGCCGCCGGTGCCGCCGCTCCCGCGGCCGGTGCTGCTCCCGCCGACGGTGCCGCCGCTGCGGCTCCCGCCGCCGACGGCAAGGCCGCCGCTCCCGCCGCCGGTGCCAAGGCCGCCGCTCCCGCGGCCGGCGCCAAGCCCGCCGCGGCTCCCGCCAAGAAGTAAGGTTCGCTTTTTCCGCGCCACCCGGCGGGTCCGCCGCCGGGTCAGGCCGTTGTTCTTTGAGTCATGTCCATTTCGCTCGTTGCCGGTCTCGGCAATCCGGGCCGCACCTACGAATCCACCCGGCACAATCTGGGTTGGGTGGTGCTCGACGCGCTCGCGAAGAAGTGCGGCGCGGCTTGGAGCCGCGCCCCGCAGTTCAACGCCGACGTCGCGCGTTGGGATGCGGCCCCGGGCGTCACGCGCTGGCTGGTCAAGCCGCTCACGTTCATGAACGCGAGCGGTGGATCGGTCGGGCCGCTGTCGCGCTTCTACAAGATCGAGCCGACGGCGATCGTCGCCGTCTATGACGACCTCACGATCGACCTCGGGTTGATCAAGGTCAGCACCGGCGGCAGCGCCGGCGGCCACAACGGTGTGGCCAGCCTGATCGAGCATCTCGGGGGCGGTTTCCACCGCTACCGGCTCGGCATCGGCCCGAAATCGCCGTCGCAAATGGACCTCGCAGACTTCGTCCTCGGAAAATTCACTCCCGACCAACAGATCCTCGTCACTCAAAACACAGACAAATACGTGCAAGGCCTCGAACTGCTGCTTTCCCGCGGCGTCGAGACCGCCATGAACCAACTTAACCGAAGAGACCCAAAATGAGTTCCAACCAACGCAGCTACCGCGCCACCTTCATCCTCGATAACCGCGGCAAGGAAGAGACCATCGACCAGATCGTCGACGGTGTGAAAAAAGTCATCGCCGAAGCCAAGGGCGAGATCACGAGCGTCGAAAACCTCGGCAAGAAGGATTTCATCCGCGTGACGGACAAGAAGCTGACCGGCGCCCACTACGTGCACATCGACTTCAGCGGCCCGGCGGAAACGCCCGCGACGCTGCGCGAGAAGCTGCGCCTGAACAACAGCGTCTACCGCACCTTTATCGTGGCGGCCTGAGCGCCTTCCTCCCATGCCCGCGCTCAACAAAGTCCTGCTGATGGGCAATCTCACCCGCGACCCCGAGTTGCGGGTGACGCCCAAGGGCACGCCGATCTGCCAGTTTTCCCTGGCGATCAACCGTCAGTTCAAGATGGAGTCGGGCGAGAGCCGCGAGGAGGTTATTTACGTGGACATCGAAGCTTGGGGCAAACAGGGCGAGACCATCGCCAAGTATTGCACCAAGGGACGTCCGCTTTACGTCGAGGGGCGTCTGCGCCTCGACCAGTGGGAAGACAAGAATACGAAAGAAAAACGCAGCCGCATGAAGGTCGTTCTCGAGCAATTCCAATTTCTCGGCGACGGCCGCGGCGGCGGCGGGGCAGGGGGCGGCGCACCGTCGTCCCCGGGCGAATTCGACCAGACCGGCGGCAGTTCGCCGGAACGGCATTCGCCGCCGCCCCGTAGCAGCGCCCCGAAACCGGCGGCGCAGGAAAACCTGGACGAAGACGTTCCGTTCTGAGTCCCGGTCGATTGTCGGAGCGGCGCCGCCACCCCGGCGC
>JBILLY010000171.1:0-7922 GCA_044375835.1 Opitutaceae bacterium | reverse complement strand
CTCGCCGCGGTGCCTCCGCCGCTCGCCCCCGCCGACCTCGTCTTCGCCGAGCAGGGCGGGCTCGTCGCCGTCGAGGCCGAACATTTTTTCAAGCAGGAGCTCGCCGAAAAACGCGCGTGGCACCTCACCACCCCCGCGTCGCACCCGCGGCTCACGCCCGACACCGACGGCACCCACGTCGCCGGCGCGAGCGGCGGCGCCTACCTCGAGGCGCTCCCCGATACCCGTTGGACCCACGACGAAAAACTGATCGCGGGCGAAAACTTCTCCGACACCCCGGGCCGGATCGCCGTGCTCTCCTACAAGGTCCGCTTCGCCACGCCGGGCCGTTACCATTTCTGGGCGCGCGTCTACTCGACCGGCGGCGAGGACAACGGCCTGCACGTCGGCCTCGACGGCCGGTGGCCCGAGAGCGGCCGCCGCTGGCAGACCGTAAGGAAGAACGCGTGGCATTGGGACAGCCGCCAGCGCACCGCGGAGGTCCACGTCGGCGTGCCCGGCCGGCTCTTCCTCGATGTGCCGACGGCCGGCGAGCACGTCGTGCAGATTTCGATGCGCGAGGACGGCTTCGAGATCGACAAGTGGCTCATGACGACCGACGCGAACTACGTCCCCGCGGACTTCGGCCCTGCGCCGCGCATCGCGAGCGGCCGGCTGCCCGCGGCGTTTGCCCTGCCCGCCAACTATCGGGAATCGCCGCCGCTCACGCCGCTTTCGCCGAAGCAGGCGACGCCGGAAAAACAAACCGCCCCGCAACCACCGGCCGCCGCCGCCCCCGCTTCCGCTTCCGCCGGCCCAGCCGGCGCCACCGCCTCCGCGTCGGTCACCGTGCTCGCCTCCGCCGTCAACCTCGCCGACACCGGCTTCTACCTCGACCAGGGCAAGTGGGCCGCGATCGACCCCGACCAACGCAAGGAGGCTTCCGCCAAATTCCCCGTGCCCGTCCGCAACGGCGTCTACCGCGTCGAACTCCACACCGTCGGCGAAAACGACGGCGCGGCGACCTACGAAGTGTATCTCGCCGACAAACTGCTCGGCCGCTACACGCCGCCGCTCGCGAACGACCCGTTCGAGGAGGGCGAGCGCTACGTCGCCGAATGGTTCGGTGTCGATGTGAGCGAGGGCACCGCCGTCGAGGTGCGCGCGCGCGTCGGCTCGAAGGACGGCCGGGAGTGGGCGCGCGCCCGCTGGTCCAAGATCGTGTTCACGCCGCGCGACCCGTCCGCCGTCGGCCACGGCCGGTCCCAGCTCGCCCTGGCGGCCGCCCAACGCGAACAACTCTTCCGCCCCGTGCCGCGTCAGGCCGCCGGCAACGCCGCCGTGCGGATCGCCGGCGAACTCCGCCAATGGCACAAGATCACCCTCGATCTCGCCGGCCCCTTCGCCGCCGAGACCGACAACGCGCCCAATCCATTTACCGGATACCGCTTCGATGTCACCTTCACCCACGAATCCGGCACACCGTCCTACACCGTCCCCGGCTACTTCGCCGCCGACGGCAAGGCCGCCGAGACCTCCGCCACCGCCGGCACCGTCTGGCGCGCCCACCTCTCGCCCGACAAGCCCGGCAAGTGGACCTACCGCGTCTCCTTCACCGCCGGCCCCGACGCCGCCACCTACGGCAACGGCCGAGCCCTCGCGCCCTACGACGGCAAGACCGGGTCCTTCACCGTCGGCGCCTCCGGCAAGACCGGGACGGACTTCCGTGCCGGCGGCCGCCTCACCTACAACGGCAGCCACTACCTCGTCGCCGCCGGCAGCGGCCAGCCGTTCCTGAAGGCCGGGGCCGACGCGCCCGAGACGCTCCTCGCGTATGCGGATTTCGACGACACGCTCGCGCTCAAGAAGGAAGTCCCGCTCAAGACGTGGGCGCCGCACGTCGGCGACTGGCGCCCCGGTGATCCGACGTGGAAGGGCGGCAAGGGCAAAGGCCTCATCGGCGCCATCAACTATCTCGCCGCCAAGGGCACCAACGCCGTCTCCTTCCTCACCTACAACGCCGCCGGCGACGGCGACAACGTCTGGCCCTTCGTCGCGCGCGACGAGAAATTCCACTACGACTGCTCGCGCCTCGACCAATGGGGCATCGTCTTCGACCACGCCCAGGCCCGCGGCGTGTTTCTGCACTTCAAGCTCCAGGAAAACGAGAGCGATGACAACCGTCTCGGCGCCCAGCGCAAACCCGGCCGCGTGCCCGAGTCGCTCGACGGCGGCGAGTGCGGCCCCGAGCGCCGGCTCTACCTGCGCGAGCTCATCGCGCGCTTCGGCCACAACCTCGCCCTCAACTGGAATCTCGGCGAGGAAAACACCCAGTCCCCCGCGGAGCAGCGCGCGATGGCGCAGTTCATCCACGACACCGATCCCTACCGCCACCTGATCGTCATCCACAGCTTTCCCAACCAGCAGGACGACGTCTACCGGGCCCTGCTCGGCCAACAGTCCGTGCTCACCGGCGCTTCCACGCAAAACAGCTGGAAGGCCGCGCACCAGTGGACGCTCAAATGGGTCCGCGCCTCCGCCGCCGCCGGCCGCCCCTGGGTCGTCTGCAATGACGAGCAGAATCCCGCCAACCAGGGCGTGCCGCCCGATCCCGGCTACCAAGGCTTCGCGGGACTCAACACCGTCGGCAAACCCGTCGGCTACGACCTCCACGACATCCGCAAGAATACGCTTTGGGGCACGTTCATGGCGGGCGGCGCCGGCGTGGAATACTACTTCGGCTACCAGCTCCCCGAGAACGATCTCCTCCTCGAGGATTTCCGCAGCCGCGATAAATCCTGGGACTACTGCCGCATCGCGCTGGAATTTTTCCGCGACCAGAAGATCCCGCTCGGCAAGATGGCCAACGCCGACGAACTCGTCGGCAATCCCGCGCACGACAACTCCGCCTACTGCCTCGCGCAGCCCGGGGAACTCTACCTCGTCTACCTGCCCAACGGCGGAACGCGGAACGTCGATCTCTCCGGCGCCTCCGGCGAATTCGCCCTCGCCTGGTTCAACCCGCGCACCGGCGGCGCGCCCGAAGCCGCCGGAAAAATCCGCGGCGGCGCGAGCGTCACCCTCACCGCTCCCGACACCGCCGACTGGCTCGCGATCGTGAAAAAATAACGCCGCCCGCGCCCGGGGCGGCGAGCGCGTCGCGTGCTCCGTGCCGAGGCCGCGCGCAAACGCCCGCAGCGAGTAGCGCCGATCGCGCGACCGCCGACGCGCCGGCCCGGCGGCGAGTGGTTGCCGGAAGTCCGCAACGACGACCGCAGCGCGCGGGTCCCGCACGGCCAATCCGTCGCGGTGGCCAACCCGCGAAAAGCGGGGCCGACTTCCCGCCGAGCCGGTTGGGCCGGCCGACCGCCCCGTCGTCCCCGCGCTCCGCCATCGACACGCCGCCCACCGGCGGCGACCGTCGGCCGATGTCCTCGTCCTCCGCTTCCGCCCCGCGCCTGGTCACCGTGCGCGCCGTGCCCATCGAACTTTGCCAGTTTCTCAAATTCGGCGGCCTCGCCGAGAGTGGCGGCGCCGCCAAACAGGCCGTCGCCGAGCGCCGCGTCCTCGTCAACGGCACGCTCGAAACCCGCAAGCGCCGCCAACTCGCCGCCGGCGACGTCGTCGCCTTCGAGGGCAAGTCCATCGTCGTCCACCTCGTCTGAGCCCCGCGCTCCCCGCCTCCGCCGTCCGGCTCTCCGCTCTCCGCTCGCATCTTCAGAGCATGCCCTTCTCCGCCCTCGGTCTCTCCGCTCCGCTGCAACGCGCCCTCGCCGGCCAAGGCTACACCGTCGCCACGCCGATCCAGACCGCCGCGATCCCGCCGGTCCTGCGCGGCGCCGATGTCTGGGGCTCCGCGCAAACCGGCTCCGGCAAGACCGCCGCCTACGTGCTCCCGTTGCTCCAACGCCTCGCCGCCACGCCGCGCCCGCCCGGTCGCATCGCGCGCGCGTTGATTTTGGTCCCGACGCGCGAGCTCGCCGCGCAGGTCGGCGAGTCCGTGCGCCGCTACGGCCGCTTCCTCTCGCCCCCGCTCAAAACCCTCGTCGTCTACGGCGGCGTCTCGATCAACCCCCAGCTCATGGCCCTCGGCGGCGGCGCCGATGTGCTCGTCGCCACGCCCGGTCGCCTGCTCGACATCATCGACCACAACGCCGTCTCCCTCTCCGCCGTCGCCACCGTCGTCCTCGACGAGGCCGACCGCCTGCTCGCGCTCGGCTTCGCCGCCGAGCTGGCGCGCATCGTCGCGCTCCTCCCCGCCGCGCGGCAGAGCCTGCTGTTTTCCGCCACGTTTCCGGCCGAGGTCGACGCCCTCGCCCGCGGCCTCCTGCGCGAGCCCGTGCGCGTCGCCGTCGCGGCCGCACCCGCCGCCGCACCGGATATCCGCCAGCGCGCCTTCGAAGTCGACGCGCCGCGCCGCACGCAGCTGCTCCGCAACCTCGTCGAACTCGAGGGCTGGTCGCGCGTGCTCGTGTTTGTCGCGACCAAATACGCCACCGAGCACGTCGCCGACAAACTCCGCCGCGCCGGCCTCGTCGCCGACGCCCTGCACGGCGAGCTCAGCCAAGGCGGCCGCACCGGCGCGCTCGCCGATTTCAAATCCGGCAAAACGCGCATCCTCGTCGCCACCGATGTCGCCGCCCGCGGCCTCGACATCGTCGGCCTCCCGGCGGTCGTGAACTACGATCTCCCGCGCTCCGCCGCCGACTACACGCACCGCATCGGCCGCACCGGCCGCGCCGGCGAAAACGGCGTCGCCGTGAGCTTCATCACCGCCGACACCCACGACCATTTCCGGCTCATCGAAAAACGCCACGGCCTCGCTATTCCGCGCGAGCAACTCGCCGGCTTCGAGCCCGAGATCCTCGCGCCCGCGCGCCCGCCCGGCGTCGCGGCCACGCCCGGCGGCGGCGTGAAGGGCCGCCGCCCGAACAAGAAGGACAAGCTCCGCGCCGCCGCCGCGCGCGACCTGCCCGGCCTTGGCGCGCCGCGCCCTCCCGCCGACGCGTCGGCCAAGGCCGGCGATGCCCGGGGAAGTTCTCCGGTCCCGCGGACCGGCCTTCAACAAGGCCGACCGCGGCACGGGGCGCGCGCCGCGGAACAGGGGAGTTGACGTTGGTTCGGCGCCGCGGTGGCCGTCGTCCCGGGCCGGGCCGCGAGGGCCGAGGCCTATTGCACCGACGCAAAAACGGTTGCCCGCGCGGAGACGCGGGCGTTGCCGACGCCGGTGCCCGGCTCTCGGCGCAGAACGCCGAATCCCTTGGGTGGGAGCCCGCCCCGCCCGCCCATCACGCGGCGAGGCGCCTCGTCCCCGACAGCGCTCGGCCTACAGCCGCACGCCGAAGGTCAGGTTGAAATTGATCGGCTGCTTGAAGGAGAAACCGTTGGGCACGGCTTCGCGGGCGGGGGACGTGTAGTCGCCGTCGCGCGGGCGCTGCACGGTGCCGAGGTAGGTGACGCCGCGGTCGTTGAGCAGGTTGTTCACGACGAGGTTGGCCTGCACGTTGCGCTCGAAGAGCCGGAAGGTGTAGGCGAGCGTGCCGGTGACGGTGGCGCTGTCGTTCGGCGAATAGACCATCGTGTAGACGGTGCGATCGGGATCGTCGATGGCGCGCCCGGGGTTGGCGGGGTCGCGCATCGTGTCGTTGGCGCGGTCGCCCAGGATGCGCTTGCCGCTGTAGCGGACGCCGAGGCCGCCGCGCAGGCCCTTGAGCTTGCCGCCTTGCAGCGTGTAGTCGGCGAAGAGCCGCACGAGCGCCTGCTTCTGGTCGAGGATGCGGCCCTCGATCTGGCTGCGGCGGAATTGGTAAATCTGGTTGTAGGCGTCGGCGGCGGCCTGGGCGTCGGGCGAGCGGAGGTTGGCCGGGATCGCGGTGTTGACCGAGGCGAGGTTGGTGGTCGGGTCCACGCGCACGGAGGCATCCTCGGCGATCTGGCGGAAGACGGCGGCGCGGGCGTCGATGTAGGCGCGCGTCATCGAATTGGCGTCGTCGAGATAGACCCGGGGGACGGCGACGCTGCCGGTGAGGCGCAGGCCGCGCTTCAGGTTCGCCGTGACCTCGATCTCGTAGCCGGTGCCGCGGCGCTGCGAAATATCGACGTAGGTGGGGATGAGATTCTGGCCGCGCAGATTCAACGGGTTGGTGGCGCCCTGCGGAATCGCGCGGTAGAGGTTGTTGATCTGCGGGCCGCCGCTGATCGAGGCCGCGCGGTTTTTCTCCTCGTTGCGGTAGTAGGTGAGCGAGACGTTGAGCTTGCCCTGGAGAAACTCGAGGCGCGTCCCGACATCGAGGCCCGTGGCGACGGTGGGCGGGACGAGATTGCCGTCGATGAGGATGTTGTAGGCGGTGGCGGGGTTGAAGGTCTCGGCGTAGTTGGCAAACGGACTCAGCCAGCGCGCGACGTGGAAGACCGCGCCGACGGACTTGGTGGTCTGGTAGCCCTCGAGCGGCGGCGCGTTGAAGTCGTCCTGGAATCGATCCCCGGCGTATTGCGCGAGTCGGCTGCGATCGGGGGCGCGGGGGCGGGCGGTGGCGGGTTGGGGGGGGTGGGGCGGGGCCGGTGGCGCGGCCCTGGGCGTCCTTGGGCACATAGGTGAGCGTGGCCCAGTCGGCGGGAGCCGAGGGGCGGAAGCGCGGCGTGGCGGGATCCCAGTCGGAGGGATAGTCGCCGGTGCGCACCTGCTGCCGCGAGGCGGTGTTGAACCGATCGCGGCGCACGGCGCCGAGGAGCACGAGGCGGTCGCGCCAGAACTTCGCGTTGAGCGCGACGAGGGCGTAGTTGTATTCCGCGTCGTTGATCGTCTCGGTGTCGAAGCGCGAGTTGTCGATGACCCAGCGCGGCTGGATCTGGGTGTTGGTCACGCCGGGGTTGAGGTAGCGGATGGGGTTGAGGCTGAGATCGGTGATCTGGCGGGCGCTTTCGTTCCAGTAGCGGCGCACGCGGATGAATTGCGCGGGCTGGATCCACTGCGATTGGTCGGCGCCCTGCGCCATGCTCAGCCAGCGGTAGGACAGCGTGTAGTGGTTGTCGGAGCTCCCGCCCATGGTGTTGACGGTGAACTTGCCGAAGCGCGTGTCCTTCACGTAGGCGGCGGCGAAGCGCACGCTGTCGAAGTTGTAGTTCCGGTAGCCCCGGAAGAAGGACCCGTCGCCGTAGGGCTGGAGGAAGTGCGGGTTGGCCGAGCCGTCGGGGAGCACGCGGTTGATGTCGATGTAGGAATCCTGCGTGCCGCGGTTCTCCTCGCCGTTGACGAAATAGGCCTGGCGGTTCACGTCGGCGGCGGCCTCGAAATGGAAATCGCCGAAGCGCTGGTTGATCGTGAGCTGGAGATCCTTGAAGCGCGACGAGAGCAGCGGCGCATCGGGCGAAAGGGTGAACTCGTCGTCGGGGATGCGGAAACGCGAGCTGGCGATCGCCGTGTCGAAGCGGTTGCCGGGGATGCCGTAGGTGTGGCGGAAGGTGGCGCCGGCGGTGTTGAAGCTCGGCGAGCCGGGCACGGCGCCGTAGGTGAAGCCGGCGAGCGGCGTCGTGGCGGTTTCGCCGCCGGCGCGGGTCATGGGCTCGCCCTCGAGATTCACGATGGCGTTGAGGCCGCCGTAGGGATTCCAGACGTAGTAGTTCGCGCCGCGGCGATTGACGCCGGCGGCGGTGGCGGCGGTGACGACGGCGGCGGCGGCGCCGCGGAGCGCGACGGGAGAACTGTAGGTTTGGACGCCGTTCCAGCCGGAGAGACGGTCGTTGAGCGTCGTCATGCCGGTCTGCTTCTGGATTTCGAGATATTCGCCTTCGAGCCGGATCTCCGTGTGGCGCCAGGGGCGGAAGGTCGTGGTGGCGAAGAAGCCCTTGCGCTTGTTGAAGTCCTTGTCGCGCCAGCCGTCGCCGTCGCCCCAGACGGCGGCGGTGCGCAGCGCGGCGCGCGGACCGATGGGTTGGTTCACGTC
>JBILLY010000422.1:0-4822 GCA_044375835.1 Opitutaceae bacterium | reverse complement strand
TGCGGATGTGGTTTTCGATCTGCTCGTCGTTGGACGAAGCCCAGATCTCGGCGTCGGGCACACTGCGCTTGAAATCGGTCACTTCCTCGGGGCGCTCGTCGATGAGGAGGATCATGACGTGGCACTCGGGGTTGTTTTGCAAAACGCCCAGCGCCATGTCGCGGAGAAGGGTGGTCTTGCCGGTGCGGGGCGGGGCGACGATGAGGCCGCGGGTGCCTTTGCCGATGGGGCAGAACAGGTCCACGGAGCGCGTGGTGAGGCGGCCGTCTTTCAGCTCCATTTTGAGGTGCTGGTTCGGCGAGACCGTGGTGAGGGTGGTGAATTCGAAGCGCGCGCGCCGGTCCTCGAGGGGGACGCTGTCCACCGTCTCGATGAAGCGCATCTTGGGATTGGGGAAGCGGCCGTCGGGCGGGAACGCGGTGCCGCCGATCATGGAACCCGCGCGGAGCTTGAAGCGGCGGATGAGTTCTTTCGGCACGAAGGGATCGGTCGGGCGGCGTTTGCACCCGCGGCTCACGTCGATGAGCTGGCCGTTGCCGCCGCGCTGGAGATCGATGTCGAGAATGCCTTGGACGCGGATCGTGGCCGGTTCGGCGGGGGCGGGAGCCGGCGCGGGGGCCGGAGCAGGGGCGGGCTGGGGCGCCGTCGCCTGAGGGGTAGCGACAGCGGAGGTGTCCGCAGGAGCGGACTCGTTTTTCTTTTCCATACAGTGAGTGAGAGCAGGGCGGTCCCCGTGCTTGACGCTTGAAACCCCGCTAAGGATAAGAGCCGCGCTTTTGCGTTCCTAAACCCTACAATCCGACACACACGTGCCAGACCAGACGATTACCTCAGTATCCCGGGAACACCGGAAATTCAGGCCTTCGGCCGAGTTCAAAGCCCAAGCAAATCTTGGGAGTGAGAGCGCTTACAAAAAGCTCTACGCCGAGTCTGTCAACTCCCCAGAAAAATTCTGGGATCGTCAGGCGAAGGAACAGTTGGTGTGGCGCAAGCCCTACAAGAAGGTCCTGAAATGGGATCCGCCGCACGCGCAGTGGTTCATCGGCGGCAAGCTCAACGTCGCCGAAAACTGCATCGACCGCCACCTCGGCACGCACCGGGAAAACAAGGCGGCGATCATCTTCGAGGGCGAGCCGGGCGACGTCCGCACGATCACCTACAAGCAGCTGCATTTCCACGTCTGCCGGTGGGCGAATTATTTTCACAACATCGGGGTGGGGGAGGGCGACCGCGTCGCCATCTATATGCCGATGATCCCGGAGGCGATGATCGCGATGCTCGCCTGTGCGCGCGTCGGCGCGATCCATACAGTCGTCTTCGGCGGTTTCAGCCCCGAGGCGCTCAAGGACCGCATCAACGACTGCAAAGCCAAGCTTGTCATCACCGCCGACGGCGGCTGGCGCCGCGGCAAGGTCATCGAACTCAAGGCCAACGTCGACAAGGCCGTCGAGGGCACGCCGACCGTCCAGACCGTTCTCGTCGTCAAACGCTGCGGCAATCCCGTCACGATGAAGGATGGCCGCGACGTATGGTGGAAGGAAGCGTGGGAGGGCGCCCCGAACCAACATATCGCCAAGGGCTTCGATTCCGAGCATCCGCTCTTTATTCTCTATACATCGGGCTCGACCGGAAAACCCAAGGGTGTGCTCCATACCAGCGCCGGCTACCTGCTCGGCGCCAAGCTCAGCTCGCACTACGTTTTCGATCTCAAAGAAAACGACCGCTACTTCTGCTCCGCCGACATCGGCTGGATCACCGGCCACAGCTACGTCGTCTACGGCCTGCTCTCCAACGGCGCCACCGTCTTCATCTACGAAGGCGCGCCCAACCAGCCTGAGCCGGATCGCTTTTGGCAGATGATCGATCGCCACGGTCTCACGATCCTCTACACGGCGCCGACCGCCATCCGGGCGTTCATGCGCTGGGGCGACAACTACGTGCTCCGTCACCGCCTCGATTCGCTCCGCCTGCTCGGCTCCGTCGGCGAGCCGATCAACCCCGAAGCCTGGATGTGGTATCACACGATGATCGGGAAAAAGAAGTGCCCGATCGTCGACACCTGGTGGCAGACCGAGACCGGCTCGATCATGATCACGCCGCTCCCGGGCGTGACGCCGACCAAGCCCGGCTCCGGCACGCGGCCCTTCTTCGGCGTCGTGCCGAAGGTCGTCGACGACAAGTGCCACGAGGTGCCGAAGAACAGCGGCGGCAAACTCGTCATCACCCAGCCTTGGCCGTCCATGCTCCGCACCCTCTGGGGCGACGACGACCGCTACGTGCGCCAATACTTCAGCGAGTTCCCCGGCCGGCCCGATGTCTATTTCACCGGCGACGGCGCGCGGCAGGACAAGGACGGCTATTTCTGGATCGTCGGCCGCATCGACGATGTGCTCAACGTCTCCGGTCACCGCATCGGCACCGCCGAGGTCGAGAGCGCTCTCGTCTCTCACCCCGCCGTCGCCGAAGCCGCCGCGGTGGGCCGCCCCGACGAACTCAAGGGGCAGGCCCTCGTGGTCTTTGTCACCGTCAAGGCCGGCGTCACGGCCGACGACGCACTGAAGGAAGCCCTGCGCGCCCACGTCGGCAAAGAGATCGGCTCGCTCGCCAAGCCCGACTCGATCCGCTTCGCCGCCGGTCTGCCCAAGACCCGCAGCGGAAAGATCATGCGCCGCATCCTCAAGGAGATCGCCGCGGGCGGCGAGGTGAAGGGCGACACGACCACGCTCGAGGACTTCAGCGTCGTCGCGGCGCTGCAGTCGGAAGAGTGAGATCGGAACGCGCCGGTATGCCGGGCTTGCTCCAGGCATACCGGGGATCCGCGCGGCGACACCGGTTGCCGCGCGCTCGGGGCCGGATCGCGGTCCCGGTCGCGGAGCGGTTGCGGACGGCGGACTTTCCGCTTTTCCGTTTGCTGCGGCTGTAACGTTGTCCCTTCACTCGCGTCCTCTCCCGCCATGCTGTCGGCCCGCCCCCATCGTCGCTGCTCCTTTGCCGCGCCGGAGGCGTGCCGGGGCTTTACGGTCGTAGAGGTGATCACGGTGATGGTGGTGATCGCCGTGCTTTCGGCTTTGGCCCTCGGCGTGATCAGCGGCGCCAAGCAGCGTGCCGCCGCGGCGCGGGCGCGATCGGAGCTGGCGGCGTTGGCGGCTGCGCTCGAGCGTTACAAACAACACTACGGCGACTACCCGCAGACCGGCAATGCCCCCCAGGCCGCCGCGGCCGTCACCGGCACGATCGCGGCCAGCCAGGCCCAAGCATTGTTCCTCAACGCTCTCATCGGGGTCTACGCGCCCGCCAATTTCGCCAACCGCATCAACGGCCCGAGTTTTCTCGAAGTGTCGAAGTTCGATCTGGAGGTCGATTTGACGGTGAACACCGCCGCCACATTCGGCCAAGCCCAGGGCACCCCGCCCACCAAGACCGCGGTGGCCAACTGCCTCCTCGATCCCTGGGGCTACCGCTACCAGTATTTCTATCGCACGGCGCCGGCGCCCGGCCGGCCGCCCGTCAACACGTGGCGCGCGCCGGGCTACGTTTTGTATTCCGTTGGTCCCGACGGGCAGCACACGCCGCCCGCCACGGCGACCGGCCTCTTCACCGGCACCACCCAAACGACCGGCACCAACGCCGACAACCTCTTCGCCACGCCGTGAAACGCCCCGACTCCTCCGCCCGCGCCCCGCATCGCCGCCCGACCGACGGCTTCACGTTGATCGAGATGCTCACGGTGGTCGCCATCATCGGCATCTTGGCTGCGATTCTCGTGCCCACGGTCGCGGGCGCCAAGCAGTCCGCCAACAAGGCCCGCACGCGCGCGCAGTTCAGCCAGTGGGCGTCGGCGTTCGAGCAGTTTCGCCAGGAATACGGCTCCTATCCGCAGCTGTTTCCCAACGGGCCGCAGAAACTCGTGAATCAGGGCGCCACCACGCAGCAAACCGGCAACCATCTGTTCCACGACGTGCTGGCCGGAGTGCGGCGCGACGGCACCGCGCTGGTCGGCGCCGCGACCGGCAACCCCACACCGGCCATCGGTCAAAACCTCCGGCGGATCCGGTTCGTGACTTTCACGGACTCCGACTTCGTCACCCAGGCCGATGTCTCCGCCAGCCGCGCCACCGCGAACCAGCTCAACTTTATCCGCGACGCGTTCTACAACACCTCCATCGCGGTCGTCGCCGACACCAATCTCGACGGCGTGATCAACGGGCGCGACTCCGCCGGCGGTTTCCCCCCCGTCACCGTGGCGGGCGGCACCACCGTGATCCGCCCCACGACGGTGGTCACCACGGGCACGACCGGCGGCACCCACGCCGGAGTGCTCTTCTATTGCGCACCGCCCGGCGCCACGACCGAGAACGACCTGTTGATGAGCTGGCGATGATGTCTTCGGCCGCCTCCTCCCGCCTGCGCCGCGCCCGCGGTTTCACGCTGATCGAGCTGATGGTCGTCGTGGCGATCATCGGATTGACCGCCGCTGGCTTCGCCGCACGCAAGCCGCCGTGCAGCAGACCGAGACTCGGTTGTTGATCTACGGCACACGGCCGCCCGCCGGTGATCCCGACCGGTTCATGCGGCTCATGCAGGTGGTCCGGGCCGAACCCGCGGGCCAGACCTCGACGTGGGTGCCCGCCAGCGCGGTGGTCTCCCTGCCGCGAGGCATCTACGTCGTGCCCAACTCCACGGCCGGGTTGCTCGCCGCCGGAGTGATCTGGCCGACCAATCCGCCGCTGACGTCGTCGTTGGCCGGTCCGTTCAACCCGGCCCAGGTCGCCGGCACGCCCGTCGGCACGCCCGCCACGGCGTTCTACATCGAATTCAGGCC
>JBILLY010000761.1:0-3136 GCA_044375835.1 Opitutaceae bacterium | reverse complement strand
GGCCCGACGGCACCGTCACGCAGGTCGGCACCCAGCCCTACGCCCGCCTGCTCGTGGGCACCGCGGCACTTGCGAACAACTTGCCGCAGTTCAACAACAGCGGCGCCGTCCGCGGCCTGCTCATCCGCCCTTCGGGCGCCGTCACCTTTGTGAACGACGCCAGTTCCTTCTGACCATGCGCCGCCTGCTTTCTGCCGCAGACCGCCGTCTCGCCGCCTTCAGCCTGCTGGAGGTCGTCGTGGCGGTCGCGATTTTTGCGGTCGGCATGGTCGCGATCGTCGGCCTTTTTGCACCGATCGCCCGATCGGTGACCGACACCGCGGACACGGACCGTGCCGCCCGTGTGGCCGATGCGCTCCGCCTGAAACTGCGCACCATGCCCGTCGCCGATGTGGTCGCACTCTTCAAGGAAGCCGGGGCCAGCGGTCATGAGTTGGCGGCGGCCGACGCTCGCTCCGACTACGATCTCTCCCGCGACCCCGACCTGCTCTTCGCCAACCGCGACGGCACCAAGATCGGCCCCTACAACGACCCCGTCTGGATCGATCCGGTCAGCCGCCGCAATTCGGACCGCGAGAAGTTTTTCGAGATCGCTCTCGTGCGCGCCGAGGCGCTCTCGCCCGCGCCCTACGACACGGTCGACGCGACCGGCGCCACCGTGCGGGTCGATCCCGACGCCACGGCGCCCTTTCTCGCCTACACCGCGCGGTTGCGTTGGCCCGCCTACATCGGCGACGGCACGGCGACGGGCACGATCCAGTTCGGGGCCAACCCCGCGGGCTCGGTCCGCTTCGACCACAGCCGGAAACAGGTGCTGCACTTCAGCGGCACCATCGCGCGATGAAGCCGCCCGCCCGCAGGCTCGGATCGCCCGGAACCCGTCCGCGGGCGTTCACGTTGGTCGAGGTCCTCGTGGCCGTCGGCATCACGGCCGTCCTCGCGGCTTTCATGGTCACGATCGTCGCCAATGTCTCCGGCTATTGGGGACGCACGTCGGGCCGCGTTTCGGCCGAGGCGCAGGCGCGCTTCGTCCTCGATCGCGTGGCGCTCGATCTGCAGTCGGCGATTTACCGCGACGACGGCAACGTCTGGCTCGCCGCCAACATCCTCGCCAACACCGGCAACACCGGCCTCTGGACCACGACCGGCTCCACGGCCAACGCCTTGAAACCCGCGAACAACGCCGGGTCGCTGCAAGGCATCGCGACGGGCGCGTTGACCGATGCACGGTTCGGTATCGCCGGCACATGGCTGCGATTTTTCTCGGTCAAACCCGGCACCAACGCGACGACGTCCACGGCTTCGGCGCCCGTCGCGGTCGGCTACCAGATCGTGCGCCGCGCGACATCGGGGAACGAGGCGCGCAGCTCCGACCGTCGCTACCTGCTCCACCGCACGGAGGTTCTCCCGGGCCGGACGTCGGCAACGGCGACGCGCCTGGGCACGCTGGAGGCCGGCTTCGATCTTGATCCGGCGAAATCCGGCTCGCCCTACAATCCGACTCGCAACACCGCCGTCACCGGCGATCCGGCGGAGCTGCGGTATCCGACCATCAACAGCGTGATCGCCGAAAACGTGATCGATTTCGGCATCCGTCTCCATGTGCGCGATGCGTCGGTCTCCGGCGGCCTGCGCCAAGTGTTTCCGACGTCCAACGCGCACACTTCCTATCGGGCTCGGGTGCCGGCTTCCGTGCCGTCGGCCACGGAGCCGTTTCCCGAGGTCGTCGACGTGATGGTGCGCGTCCTCACCGACGAAGGGGCGCGCCTGCTCGCCGCCTACGAGGCCACCCCGCAGCGCATCACTGCCCCGGTCGGCGTCACCAACCAGGCCTACTGGTGGCAGCTGGCGATCGCGAATTCCCACGTCTACACCCGGCGGATCGTCGTCGCGGCCGGCGCCTACTGATGACCGCGAAGCCCCCTTCGGATTCCTTCGTCCGTCCGCCTCGGCTCCGCCGCTCGGGCGGTTTCGCGCTTCTCGTCACCCTGACGCTCGTCGCCTTTCTTGTGCTGCTCCTGGTCGGTCTGGCCACCTACACGCGCATCGAGACCGCCGTCGCCGGCAACCAACAGCGGCAGGCGCAGGCCCGCGAAAACGCGTTGCTCGGCCTCCAGGTCGCGCTCGGCCAACTCCAGCGCCACGCCGGACCGGACACCCGCGTGACTGCCACCGGCAACTTCACCGAGACGGCGCGCGGCGACGCGTTTGCCCGCCATTTCACGGGAATCTGGGATACGACCGCAGCGCCCGGCACTGCGCCGTTGGCTTGGTTGGTCAGCGGCGCCGAGCGCGCCGGCGTCTCGGCCGACGATGTCCTCGCCGCCGCGCTCAATCCGGCGACCAACGCGACCGCCGACCAGGAGTTTCTGCTCGGCAACCGCACCGTCTCCGCGGCGGCCGATCGCATCAAGGTCGCCAAGCAGGACATCACCGCCGTCGGCGTGCCCGGCCAGAGCGGCGCCGTCCGGATCGGTCGCTACGCGTGGTGGGTGGGCGACCAGGGCGTGAAGGCTCCTGTCGCGCACGGCGACGCGACGGCGGCGGTCACCGGCGTGCCGTTCGACACCGCCGAGTCGCGGGCCCGCATCCGCCAGCAGATCGCGCTCGGCGCGGCGCCGACGAATTTCGAGCCTCGCGATGCCAACAACGCCGCGCTCGTCGCCGACCGCCGTCTGTTCGCCTCGAACCAGCTGCCGTTTCTCCGCAACGCGAGCAACGTCCAGATCGGGATCGGCACCGTGCAGCAGAATTTCCACCACTGGTCGCCCGACAACCAGGCCGTGCTCGCCAATCCCGCCCTCGGCGGTCTGAAGCAGGATCTCTCGATCGATCCGGCGCTGCTCGGCGCGTCCTTCGCCGCGTGGGCCGATTACACCACCCACATGGAGGCGCCGGTTGCCGCCGCCGCCGCGACGACTCCGCCGGCGTCGTCTCCGATTCCCGACTACGGCGCGGATCCGATCCGCCGGCGGCATGCGATGACGCCGCACGCCATCGACGGCGCCGCGTCGCACCAGATCGCGCCGGTGCTCACGTATTTCCTCCTCACCTTCAACGTGCGCACGGTCAACAACTCGACCGCCGCCAACGCGCCGCTCGAGGTCCGAGCGTTGTGGACCGTGTCGCTGTGGAA
>JBILLY010000170.1:0-7984 GCA_044375835.1 Opitutaceae bacterium | reverse complement strand
CATACATGCTGACGAAATCGTAGACGCCGCAGTGGGTGACGAGGGTCTTGAACTTGTCGGTGTGGCCCTGGAACCAGTTCATCATGTAGCCGCCGTAGCTGGCGCCGGCCGCGGCCATGCGCGCGGTGTCGACGAAGGGCTGTTTCTCCAGGTGGGCGAGGCAGGCCATGAGGTCCTCGAAGACCTTGCCGCCCCAGTCGCGGGAAATCTCATCGGTGAACTTCTGGCCGAAACCGGTCGAGCCGCGGGGATTGGGCAAAGCGATGACGTAGCCCTGCGCGGCCCAGAGCTGGGCGTTCCACCGCGTGGACCAGGAATCCTGGTAGGCGCTCTGCGGGCCGCCGTGCACCCAAAAGACGAGGGGGTATTTCTTCCCGGCCTCGAACATCGGGGGCTTGACGATCCACATCTGCACGGGCGTGCCGCCGGCGCCGGCGACGGTGACGGAGTCGACCACGCCGAAGGAGATGTCGGCGATCGCGCCGGCGTTGGTGAGGGCGAGCGGGCGCGGGCCGGCCTCGCCGAGGCGGAAGCTCGAGATCGTGCCGGGCATCGTCAGGCGCGAGCCGGTGAAGGCGAGCCAGCGGCCGTCGGGCGAGACGGAGATTTCGTGGTTCACGCCGTCGTCGAAGAGTTTCTTCACCTCGCCGCCGGCGGCGGACACGGACCAGAGCGGCGAGCGGCCCTTGTCCTGGCCTTCGAGGAAAAGCGTCCGGCTGTCGGGCGACCAGGCGTAGGCGTCGACGGAGCCGGGCCAATTGGCGGTGACGTTGCGGCGCGTGCCGGTGGCGCGGTCGACGAGCCAGAGGTCCCACTTGTCGGCCTCGAAGCCGGCGCGGGCCTGGGCGCGGTAGGCGAAGGTCTTGCCGTCGGGCGAGACGCGCGGGAGGCCGTCGGCGCCGGGGCTGTGGGCGGTGAGATTGCGTTTCTCGCCGGTGGCGAGGTTGACGGACCAGACGTCGTGGTTGGTGCGCCAGGCCTGCTCGCGGACGGGGAGCGGCGGGGCGGTGAAGAGCAGTTCCTTGGAGTCGGGCGAAAAGGCGTGTTCCTCGCCGCCGCTGAAGGTGCTCGACGTCGGGACGGCGTCGTTGTCGCCGGGCGTGACGTTGCGCGGGTCGCCGTCGGCGGTGCCGTCTGGCTTCACCTTCACGACGAAGAGGTGCTGGCGCAGGTCGTCGACCCACGAGTCCCAGTGGCGGTAGAGGAGCTTGTCGATGACGCGGGCCTTGACCTTGGAGGCCTCGCGGGCGTCGAGCTTGGCCTTGTTGGCTTTGTCGGCCTCGGCGTAGGGCTGGTTCGAATACTCGGGGAAGACGGCGGAGACGAAGGCGAGCGATTTGCCGTCGGGCGCCCAGACGGCGGAGGAGGCGCCGGTCGAGATCGTGGTGAGCTTCTTGGCTTCGCCGCCGTCGACGGGGAGGAGCCAGATCTGCGAAGCGCCGTCGCGGGTGGACTCGAAGGCGATCCACTTGCCGTCGGGCGACCAGCGCGGGTGGCGGTCGTGCTTGGGCGAGGCGGTGAGTTTGCGCGGGTCGCCGGAGCCGTCGGCGGCGATGAGCCAGACGTCGCTGTTGGTGCGGTTCTCGTCCTTCAGGACTTCGGTGACGGTGTAGGCGACGCGGGTGCCGTCGGGGGAGATCTGGGGATCGCCGACGCGTTTGAGTTTGAAGAGGTCGTCGAGCTCGAGCGGCCGGGCAAGGGCCGGGTCGGGGGCGAGACAGAAGGCGAGCGCGAGGGCGCCCGCCGCGAGGAGGGTGGAGTGTCGCATGGTCGCACCATGGCGAAACCGGGGGGCGGGAGGCCAGAGCGATTTGGCCGGGGCGCGGTGGCGCGGCGGGGAGGATCCGTCGCAAACGGCTTGGCCCGGGGCTCCGTCGCGGGCACGGTGCGCGGCAAATGTCCCATCGCCCTGTCTTCCGTGTCCTCGCGTTGGCTGCGTTCGTGGCCGGCGCGTTCATCGCCCCGGCTCCCGCCGCCGCGCCGCTCCCCGAGCTGCCGCCCTTCGTCAAAGCGCCGACCGACCAGGCGCAGTTCCGCCGCTTCGTGCTCGAGAACGGCATGAAAGTGCTGCTCGTCTCCGATCCGAAGTTCAACAAGTCGGGCGCGGCGCTGGTGCTGCCGGTCGGCGCGATGGACGACCCGGCGGACCGCGAGGGCATGGCGCACTTCCTCGAGCACATGCTGTTTCTCGGGACGAAGAAGTATCCCTCGGCGAGCGAATACGGGAACTTCATGCAGTCGAACGGCGGCTACAACAACGCCTACACCGCGAGCGACCACACGAACTACCAGTTCGAGGTGCGGCACGAGGCGTTCGCTGAGGGGCTGGACCGCTTCGCGCAGTTCTTCATCGAGCCGCTCTTCACGCCGGAATTCACCGGCCGCGAGATCAACGCGGTGAACAACGAGGCGATGCGGCACGTGCAGAATGATTTTCGCCGCTTCTTCACGGTGTCGGCCGAGCTCTACGCGCGCGGCAGCCCGGAGAGCAAATTCGGCACCGGCAACAAGGAGACGCTCGCCGGCTGCACGCCGGCGCAGGTGCGCGCCTTCTACGAGGCGCATTATTCGGCCGACCGGATGGCGCTGGCGCTCTGCGGCAAGGCGCCGCTCGACGAACTGGAGAAACTGGCGCGGGAGAAGTTCGGCGCGGTGCCGCGGCGGACGGTCGCGCCGACGGAGCGCGAGGCGCGGTTTTTGCCGCGCAAGGCGGCGCTGCGGCTGGCGCGGATCGAACCGGTGAAGGAGCTGCGCCAGCTCAACCTCGAGTTCGTGGTGCCGCCGACGCGGCCGGATTTCGCGGCGAAGCCGGACGAGCTGCTCTCGCAGCTGCTCGGTTACCCGGGGCCGGGCGGACTGGTGGCGGAGTTGAAAAAGGCCGGCTGGGTCAACCGGCTCGGCGCCTTCGTCTACGAGCGGACGCCGGCCTACAGCTCGCTCTTCATCCAGGCGGATCTCACGGCGGCGGGCCAGGCGGCGCACGCGCGGGTGATCGAGCGGATCTTCGGCTACCTCGCGCACCTGCGGCGGGCGCCGTTTCCGGCGGACTTTTTCAAGGATCGCGCCCGCATCGCGCAGCTCAACGAGACCTACCGCGACCGCGGCGAAGGCGCGGCGCTGGCCACGCGGCTGGCGAACCAGGCGCTGTTCTTCCCGCTCGAGGTGGCGGAGCGCGCCGACATCGTCTGGGGCCGGCCGGACGAGGCCGCCTACCGCCGCCTGCTCGGGGCGCTGACGCCCGACAATCTGCTCGCCACGCTGATCGCGAAAGGCGTGCCGACGGACCGGCAGGAGCGGATCTACGGCGTGGCGTATTCGTATACCGAGGATGCCGGCGCCGGCTACGCGGCGCTCGCGCAGGCGTCGCCGGACGGTTTCGCGCTGCCCGGGGCCAATCCCTACATGCCGGCGGCGACGCCGCTGCTGCCGGAGCGGCCGGTGGCGGTGGTGGACGAGCCGGGACTCAAGGTCTACTACGCGCCCGACACGGAATTCCAGCGGCCGCAGACGGCGTTCAGCGTGCGGTTCACGCCGGTGCGCGAGATGGGCACGGCGCGGGACGTCGCGCGGTTCCGGCTCTTCGCGGCCTGCCTGCGCGACCACCTCGACGCGGCGGTGACCGACGCGGAGTTGGCCGGGCTCGACGTGGCCTTCGAGGTTTCGCCGGAGGGCTACAGGTTCGGCGCGACCGGCTACGGCGACTCCGCGGCGCGGTTTCTCACCGGCGCGGCGGATCGGTTGCTGGCCTTCGAGGCGGCGCCGGATCGCTTCGAGGCGCTGAAAGAAGAACAGCTGCGGGGAATCCGCAGCTACGAGCAGACGGAGGCCTACCTGCTCGCGCGCGACCGGCGCGACGCGCTGCTGCGCGAGGTTCATTTCCTGCCGCCGCAATTGCAGCCGCATCTCGAGTCGGCCACGTGGGCGGACGTGCGCGACACGGCGCGGCGGTTTTTCGCCCGCGGCAAGATCGAGGCGGTGGTGCACGGGCACCTCGCCCCCGAGGCCGCGGTGGCGGCGGTGCGCGCGATCGCGGCGAAGATCGGCGCGCAGCCGGCCCCCGAAGCCGCGCTGCTGCGGCGCCGCAACGTCGTGCCGGTGGCAGGGGAGGACGTGACGGACGCCGGGGCGATCAAGGGCGTGAACTCGGCGTTCATCCGCGACTACGTGCTGGCGGACGACACCCCCGCGGTGCGCGCGGCGTCGGTCGTGCTGGCCAACTTTTTCGGCGACCCCTTCTACAGCGAGCTGCGCACGAAACAGCAGCTCGGCTACATCGTCGGGGCCAATGCGGGCGCGTCGAATCGGCACCGCTATTTCACCTTCGTGATCCAATCGAGCGGCTACGGACCGGACGAACTGCGGAAGCGGGCGGAGGCGTTCATCGCGGGTCTGCCCGAGCGGCTGGCGGGACTGACGGACGACGAGTGGAAGACGCTGGTGGCCGGTGCCCGTTCGCGGCTCGAAGAGAAGCCGAAGAACCTCGGCGAGAAGGCGGAGATCTTTTTCGGCCGCGCGTTCACGTTTGGCGGCGATTGGGACCGGCAACCGGCGGCGTTGGCCGCGCTGGAAGCGCTGACCAAGGACCAGGCGCTGGCGGTGCTCAAGGCGGCGCTGGCGCCCGAGAATGCGCGGCGCACGGTGCTGTTGGCGTCCGAGAAACACCCGCTCGAGGCCAAGCCGACCTTCGCCGAGCGCGACGCCTGGAAGGCGACGCGAAGCTTCCGCTGAGCGGGAAGGCGGTCGGGTGCGGAGCGCGGGGAGTTGGGAACCGGGAGCGTAGCGCGGGGGCCGGGAGCTGAGGTCCAGTGCCGAGAGCCGGATCGCCCGGGCGAAGGTCGTGCCCGGTTCGGTTTTGCTCTCGGCTCTCCGCCCCGCGACGCTGGGCGGAAGGCGCGCACCGGTGTTTGGACCGCCCCCCCCACGACGCGGCGGTCGGCGCGGCGTCGGTTGCAAACAGCTTGGCGGCACCGGCGGGCACTTGCACTGTCCGCGGCGCTGCGTCCTTTCGTCCGTCGTTCCGCCACCACTCTTTTCCCATGAAGCGTTTCGTCGCGTCCCTTGGCCTCCTCGTCGCCCTGTCCTTCGCCGCGCGCGCGGCCGAGGCGCCGCCGGCAGGTTTCACCCACGTCAAAACCGTCGCCGGCATCGCCGAATACAAGTTCGCCGCCAACGACCTCGCGGTGCTGCTGCTCGAAGACCACTCGGCGCCGGTGCTGACCTTCATGGTCACGTATCGCGTGGGTTCGAAGAACGAGGTCACCGGCACGACCGGCGCGACGCACCTGCTGGAGCACCTGATGTTCAAGGGCTCGAAGAATTTCCACCCGGGCATCGGCAAAGGCTTCGACACGCTGATGGACCGCGTGGGCGGCGTGAACAACGCCACGACCTGGCTCGACCGCACCAACTACTACGAGAACCTGCCGAGCAACCACCTCGAGCTCGCGGTGCAGCTCGAGGCCGACCGCATGCGCAATTTGCTGCTGCGCGAGGAGGACCGGGTGCCGGAGATGACGGTGGTGCGCAACGAATTCGAGCGCGACGAGAACGACCCGGCGTCGGCGCTGGACAAGGAAGTGGGCGCCATGGCCTACATCGCGCACCCGTATCACCACCCGACGATCGGCTGGCGCTCGGATATCGAGAAAGTGTCGATCGCGAAGCTGCGCGAGTTCTACGACACGTTCTATTGGCCGAACAACGCGACGGTGACGGTGATCGGCGACTTCGCGCCGCGGCGCGCGCTGGAGCTGATCGGGAAATATTTCGGCGCGATCCCGCGGTCGCCGCAGCCGATCCCGCAGGTCTACACGGAGGAGCCGGCGCAGACCGGACCGCGGCGCGTGACGGTGAAGCGGCCGGGCGAAGTCGGCGTGGTGCAGGTGGCGTTCAAGGCGCCGGCGGCGACGCATCCGGACCATGCGGCGCTCGACGTGCTGGCGGCGGTGCTCAGCGACGGGAAAACGAGCCGGCTCTACCGGGCGCTGATCGACAAGAACCTGGCGATCTCGGCCGATGCCTCGAAGGGATTTTTCCACGATGCGACGCTGTTCAACGCGAGCGCGACGCTGGCGCCCGGCAGCACGCACGAGCAGGCGGAGAAAACGCTGCTGGCGGAGCTGGAGCGCGTGAAGAAAGACGGCGTGGAACCGGCGGAGGTGGAGCGGGCGATCAACAAGCTGCTCGCCGGCATCGCATATCGGCGCGACGGCTCGTTTGCGATCGCGGGGCAGATCAACGAGGCGATCGCGGTGGGCGACTGGACGCTGTATGCGACGATCCTGGACAAGCTGAAGGCGGTCACGCCGGCGGACGTGCAGCGGGTGGCGAAGGCCTACCTGAACGAGGACCAGAGCACGACGGGATGGTTTGTGCCGCAGGCGGAAGCGCCGGGAAAATCGGCCGGACTGGGCGGGCCGGGCGGCGCGGTGCAGGCGCACGCGCTGGCGCGGAGCGGGGACGCCGGGAGCGCAGCGGCGGACGGCACGGCGCGCGGGAAGCATTTTTACCGGACGCCGGGCACGGATGAGAACGGCGTGGAGACGGCCGAGCGCGGCAAGGCGTTTTTGGGCGATCCCGTCGGGGCGGGGCTTGGCCACGCCCGCGGGCGCGCGCAAGGCGCGCCCCTGCAGGCCGGCGGCGGCGCGGGCGGCGGGGCGCTGGTCGCGCCCAACGTGAAACGCCGCACGGTGGCGGGCCTCGATGTGCTGACGCTCAAGACCTCGATCCAGGATGTCGTGACGATCCGCGGCGCGATCGGGGCCGGAGATATTTTCAACCCGACCGGGAATGCGGCGATCGCGGACCTGACGGCGCTGATGTTGGACAAGGGCACGCTGAAGCAGGACAAGTTCGCGGTGGCGGCGCTGCTGGAGCAGGCGGGGGCGACGGTGCAGTTCGGCACGGGCACGCACACGTTGAATTTCTCCGTGAAGTGCCTGCGCAAGGATCTGCCGCTGGTGCTCGGCTTGCTGGCGGAGCAGCTGCGCACACCGCGCTTCGACCCGGAGGAATTGGCGAAGTTGAAGAAGCAGCTCGCGGGCCGGCACAAGCGGGCGATGGAGGACACGGATTTCCGGGCGGACCGGGCCTTCGAGCGCGCGGTGTTTCCCGCGGGGCACCCGAATCGGCCGCCGGCGGACGAGCAGTATCTGGCGGACATCGAGTCGGCGACGCTCGAGCAGCTGAAGACGTTTCACGCGGCGCACTACGGGCCGCTGCACGCGCGGCTGGTGCTGGTGGGCGATGTCGACGATACGGCGATCGACCGCGCGGTGGGCGAGGCCTTCCGCGGCTGGGAGGGCGGGCGGCCGTATCCGAAGGCCGCGCCGGCGCCGGCCTTGACGGCGGCGCGCACGGAGAAGGTGGCGATGGCGGGGAAGACAAGCGTGTCGCTGGTGATCGGGCAACCGAGCGGGCTGCGCTACAACCAGCCGGATTATCAGGCGCTGAATTTCGCGACCTCGGTGCTGGGCAGCGGTTTCTTCTCGGCGCGGCTGCTCGACATCATCCGCAACCAGGAAGGCCTGACCTACGGGATCGCGGCGTCGCTGGCCGGGGACACGTATGCCGACGGCGGTTGGTCGATCCACGCGACCTTTGCGCCGGAGCTGCTGGAGAAAGGCGCGGCCTCGACGCGGCGGGAGCTGCAGCGGTTTTACGACGCGGGGGTCTCGGCGGAGGAGCTGGCGAACTTCAAGGTGACGCTGACGGGCAGCTACAAGGTGGCGCTGGCGACGACGGGCGGGGTGGCGTCGGCGCTGCTCAACGCGGTGCAGCGCGGCTACGGCCCGGAGTGGGTCGACGAGTATCCCCGGAAGATCGAGGCGTTGACCCTCGCGGAGGTGAACGCGGCGATCAAAACCCTGCTGAAGCCGGAGACGATGGTGACGGTGCTTGCGGGCACGATGCCGGAGGCGAAGTAGCGACGGGCGCGTCGAGGGAGTGGAGGCGGGCGGTCTCGCCTGGTCTGTTTGTATCCACT
>JBILLY010000169.1:0-7986 GCA_044375835.1 Opitutaceae bacterium | reverse complement strand
ATGCGCCACGGGCGGACCGTCTCCTCGGGAAAGAAGAACACCTTGGCCGCATCCACCCCGCTGCCGCCGGCCGCGGGGTTTTCGTTGATGCCGGGAGGCTCGGGCCCGAGCACGGCGCCGGGTTTGCCGTCCACCGCGCCCCGGCGGGTCCAAACGATGCCGTCCCCGGACGTGGCGAGCGCGATGTATTTCATGCGGGGCGGCGGGAGCTTGCCCGTCACCGGATCCGGATACACATGGCCCGGCGCCCAATAGTAGAGGTAGAACCGGCCAGTCACCGCGAGGACGCTGGACGGAGAGAGATAATTGTCCTCCCACGGCTCGGCGGGCGTGAGCACGGGATTGCCCGGATACTTCGTCCAAGTCACGCCGTCCTTCGAGGTCGCCAGCCCGATGGCGCGCCGCTGGCCGGTGCAGGCATACCACATCCGCCAGTCGTCGGGTTTCAACCGGATGACGGCCACCCGCTCGATGCCCGAGGCGTCCCACGCGCCCTCGGGCCCCGCGGTGAGGATGGGATTCGCGGGATGCTTGTAGTTGTTCAGGTGCAGCGAGAGCAGCGGGATGGACTCCGCGAGTCGCAGCGCGGCGCCGGCGTCGAGCTGCGCGACCGAGGCACTGGCTGCGTCCTGGGCGGGAAGCGGGACCAACGAAACGAGCAGCGCCAACGCGGCGATCGGGGCGAGGCCAAGGCGGGTTTTCATCGCGGAGGTGAGGGGCGCCGGCCGGTTGGCGCGAGACGCGTCCGGCCCGCCGGCGTTGCCGGGGAAAACACGCCCGGCGGAGCAGTGTTGACGCCGGGGACCGGCCAGGGGCGGGGAAACGCCGAGCCGGGGACGGACAGGGAGGTCGTAGCCGCAACTCCGCATCCCCGACGGGGCGGCGGTCGGGAATCGCCCGGCGCCGGGCAGGTCGAAACCCGGAAACAGCGGCCGAAGGACGGCGCGCATCGGCGATGGCACGGTGTGTTCAACGGGAGGCGCCGGAGGGACCGGCGGGATCGAGCAGCTTGCTCCGCAGAAACTCCACCGCAGAGCCGAAGGCAGCCCGGGCTCCCGGGTAGCGGAGATGGACCTCCACTCCCACCGCCTCGGCGCGACGTCGGAGCGCGACCCCATGCGCGACGTGATGCGAGATCCAGTTCTCAAGCTGCCGGCGGTCTTCCGGCGGTTCGGAGTCCGGCGCCATGCCGTAGCTCAGGAAAAGCGGCGGATCGTCGCGACTGAGCAGGGAGACCGCGGAGATCTTCGCGATCACGCGGCGCGCAGCGTCGCCGTCGACGCCATACCATTTCTCGTTCCAGGCCGACACGCTCGGGAGCCGCGACGGCCGCGTCTTCACGCCCGGGATGTGAGCGTCCATCCACTCCATGTCCATCGCGCCCTGGCCGCCTTGGGCGGCCACGCAGAGGACGCGGGTCGATCGGCGCGCGACGGGATCGTTGCTTTCGGGGTCCGCGAGATCGTCGTGGAACGCGAGGAACATCGCCAATTGCGCGCCGGCGGAACCGCCGAACGCGGCGAAGCGCGCGGGATCAAGCCTCCACTGTCCGGAATGGTGACGCAAGAACTGCACCGCGCGTGCGACATCGTGATGGGCCGCCGGGAGCTTGGCGTGCTGGAGAAAGCGGTAGTGCAACGACGCGACGGAAATCCCGGCTTCGAGCAGGGCGCGCAAATCGGCGACCGGGAGCCGGTCCTTGTTCCCGCCGGAGTAGCCGCCGCCGTGGATGTAGACCGCGAGCGGCGTCGCGCGATCGGACGGCGCCAACCAGAAGTCGAAGACATGGCGTTCGTGCGGGCCGTAGCGAATCTCACCATGGTTGGGGGACGGGCGCACCGGGGCCGGGGTGTCGGCGGCAACCAGGACGCCGGCGAGGCCGATACAAACGACGGCGAGGCGACAGAAACAGTTCATGGCGATCGGTGGAGGAGAAACCGCGGGGCCGGCAGGCACAAGGGAACCGAACTAGGGGGCGACGGCTTTCATGCGCAGGGCTAGGTCGACGGTGTAGGTGGGTGTGATCAGCTCCATCGAGCCCCCGGCGTGAGCGGCACGGCGTTGCCCGACGATCCTGCCCGTGGCGGGCTCGATCCACTCGACGGTGTAGGTGCCGGCGGGCACGTCCTTGAAGACGATCGTCTCGCGATAACTGCCCGGCACGACGCGGTAGCAGCCGGGGCCGCCGCCGGCGGCACCGACGCGCGCGAGAGCGTTGCCGATGTAGGAGTGGCTCACGTAGAGCGCGTATTGCCGGCCGGGCTCGGCCATCGCGGTGCCCCACGGCTGATTGAGATCCTCAAGGCGCGGCGGCGGTTGTTTCGGGGCGTTGGCGGGCGGGCGCGCGCGCAACGCGGTCGAGTTGATGCCGGAGAAATCCTTGAACGGCTTCATCCGCACGAAATCGAAACTCTCGATGAAACTGCGCAAAATGCCGCGCTGCTTCAGAATTTCCGCGGTGCGCTCGCGGCCCGCGGGCGCCTGGCTGTCGAAGTCGTCGTTGAACTCCAGCACGCCCGCGCCGCCGGCCGTCATGAAGGGCCAGCCGTGCACGCGCGAAGCGTCGACGCCGTATTCGTCGCCCCAGAAGCCGAGCGGATTCAGGATCGGCGTGGTGGTCTCGATGAGGACGTAGGGTTTGCCGTGCGCATACTGCCGGGCAAAGGAGTCGAGGCCGTTGGTGTATTCGACGGAGATCCACGCGGTGCGCGGATCGGCGCCCCATTTCTTGCCGTTGTTTTCGAGCGACGGGTGAAAGGTCTGCGCGATCAGGTGGCGCTTGGGCAGTGCGGCCTCGGTGGCGATCACCTCGTCGATCATCGCGTCGATCCACGGGTTCACCAACTGGTCGTCGACGGCGTTGAAGAAATCGGGCTCGTCGGCGATGTCGTAGATCAGGTTGTCGTAGCGGTTGAGCTCGGTGACGAGCTTGCGCACATAGGCCTTCTGGTAGGCGACGAGTCGCGGCTCGGCCAACGTGCACTGGTCCTCGCGGCGGAGGCCGACGCCCTCCTGGATGTTGTTCACGTCGTTCAGCGGGCACCAGGCCCAGCGCCATTCGTAGTTCTTCTTCTCGGTGGTGCCCCAGCCGTTGAAGAGGCAGATGTCCACGATCACGTCCTTCTGCTGCGCGTAGCTCATCACCGCGTGCAGGTGCTCGAAATACGCGGGGTTCCACCGGTCGAGATCGTAGCGGCCGTCGGCAGCCTTGGCCCACGGGAAGAGCAGCGGCTGGTTCTCGTAGTTGACGGGATGCGCGCCGGGATAGAGCCGGGTGAAGTTGTTGCGGTGGGCCGCGAGCGCATCGAAGAACTTCCGGTAATCGAAGTCCGGGGCCGTGAGCGCGAACCACGTGTGGTCGGTGACCACGAGGACGAGCGGCTGGCCGCGGTAGTTGAAGTAGTGCGGGTTCGTCGGATCGGCCCGGATAGGGCCGTCGGTGGCACGCAGACCCGTGAAGGCAGTGCCCATCAGGGTGCCGAGCAGCAGGGCGCAACGGAAGAGGCCAAGGGTATTCATACGGGGGAGGAAGTTCGGATTGAGCGCAGCTTGCGGATGTCTGGCCCGGATCGGCGTGAACCTCCGCGCAGGAGCAGGGGAACTCAGAGCCACTGCGGCCGATCCTCGTTGCGAACCAAACGGTCGGCGGCGGTCAAGCCCGGGATGCACATTTTCGCGCCGTCCCAAGCGACCGCACGGCCGACGCGCAGGGCGATCGTCCCGGCGAGAGAAATCTCCGTCAGCCGACCGCCGACCTCGAAATCCGAGAAGGTCCGGCCTCGGCCGAGGCAGGCATGCAGCCATTCCTCCATGTGATTGGCGACTCGCGGGAGGCTGACGGGCACGTGCTTGGTGGCCTCGTGTTCGAGCACCCCGCGCGGCCGGGTCTCGCCGTTCAGTTGGATGACGGCGTTCTCGCCCCAGATGGTCGCATGGATGAAGCCGCGCTCGCCGACCAGCAGGCAGCCGCTCGGCGGTGTCTTCTTGTAAACTGCGAGCAAGGGATCGAGCCGGCTCGACGGCACGGTGCCCTCGCCGTCGTGCCAATGCAGCACGAGGGGAGCGAGGCGCCCTCGCGCCGGGAAGTGCAGGCGCACGCCCGTGCCGCTGATGTAGCGGTGCGGCGAGACGTGCGGAGCGTCGAACTCGATCCGTTCGGGATGCACCAGATCCAAAGCCCGCATCGGGAGATTGAAACCGTGACACCCGAAATCGCCGAGCCGCCCGCTGCCGAAGTCATACCAATACCGCCACCGGGCCGGATGGTAGACACCCTCCCGATAAGGCCGCACCGGGGCCGGGCCGAGCCATAGATCCCAGTTGAAACCCGCCGGGATCGGATCGGCGCCTGCCGGATCGTGGGCCGGGTTGGCGGTGCCCGCCTTCATCCACGTATGCACCTCCGAGATGCGGCCGAGCGCGCCGGCCCGCACCAATTCGATGCTGCGCCGCAACGTCGCGAACGCGCTGCCTTGGTTGCCGAGTTGCGTGACGACGGGACTGCGGCGAGCCAAGGCCTGCAGTTCGCGCGCTTCCGCGATCGTCCGCGTGAGCGGTTTCTCGCAATAGACGTGCTTGCCGGCACGCAGGGCGGCCCGGCACAGCGGCGCGTGCCAGTGATCCGGTGTGGCGATGACGACGGCGTCGATGTCCTTCGATTCCCGCAGCAGCGTGCGATAATCGTCATACAGCCGGGGCGCGCCGACTTGCGCGGCGGGACCGACCAGCTGGCGTTCGTCGGGGTCGCACAGGGCGACGACCTTGCCGCCGTAAGCGAGGCACTCCGGCAAGAGCGATTCGGCGCGCCGGCCGAGACCGATAAAGGCAACGTGGACCGGGCGCGTGGTCGAGGCGGCGCGCACGGTGCGGGTCGCCCCCACGGCGGTCGCGGCCAGCGCGATCGCGGAGGATTGCAGGAATCTGCGGCGGGGGAGCCTGCGGAGAGGTGGCATCGGCGGAATCAGAAGCGCAGCTGCAGCATGTGGCGGCCGCTGGAGACGTAGTTGGGAGTGGTCGCGGTTTCCTGCTCCAACTCGACGATGTAGTGTTTGACGCCGGCTTGCGCCGACCGGGCGAAGATGCGGCCGAAATCGATCGTGCCGGCGCCGACGGCGGCGAAACCGCGTCCGGGCGGCGGCGCCATGTCCTTGACATGAAAGAGCTCGAAGCGGCCCGGATAGCGGCCGAAGTAATCGACCGGATCAAAACCGGCTTTGATGATCCAATAGAGATCGAGCTCGACGGCGACGAGGCGCGGATCCGTGAGTTCGAGCAAGCGGTCGAAGATGGGGCGGCCGTCGAGCAGGGCGAATTCGCGATCATGATTGTGCACGGCGAGACGCAGGCCCTCGCGCCGGCATTGCTCTCCGCAGGCATTCAGGCGGTCGGCGATCTCCTGCAACTGCGCGAGGGTGAGTCGTTCGGGCGGATGAAACCACGGCCAATAGCAGACGGCGTAGGTGGCGCGCGCCGCGAGGGCATCGGCGAGCCAATCGGGCGGCAGCACACGGGGCACTTTCACCCCGCAGGCGACGAGCCGCAGCCCGATTTCGGAGAGGAACCGCAGGAACTCCGGCGCGGAGTCTCCGCGAGGGCGGCTCTCGAGTTCGGAATAGCCGGATTCGGCCATCCGGCGCAAAGATGCGCGCCAGTCGTCGCCGGCGTCCTTGGGGACGCCGCCGATGACGCCGATGCGCGCGAGGCGATTGCCGCCGCCGCCCGGCGTGGCGGCGCGGACCAAAGACGGGGCGGCAAGGGCCGCCGTGGACGCGCCGAATTGTCGGAGGAAATCACGCCGAAGGAGGGGCATAGGGTGGGGTGGCGATGCGGTCAGAATTCGAAATTGGCGCTGAGCCGCCAGGCACGGGGCGGGAGGAACGAGATGCGCGTCGGCGTGCCCGTGGTTGGATTGCGCGCGGTGACGAGGTAGTCGTCGAAGCCGAGCACGTTGGTGATGTTGAGCTGGAACGTGACGCGCTGCAGGCCGAGGAGGCGACGGAAGCCGTAGCTGGCCATAAAGTCGGCCATCACGTAGTTCGTGCCCTTGAGTGCGACGGGCTGGGTGGAGGCGTTCCGGCCGACGCCGAGTTGCTCGCGGTCCTGGAAACGGGCGCCGCCGCCGAGCGAGAGCGACTTGAGCGGGCCCTCTTCGAACGAGTAGCGGGTGAACACGCTCGCCTTGTTGGGGCGATTCCGGGCGAGCGCCACGCCGTCGACGGCGAGGTCTTCGGCGAGCGTGCGTTTGAAGTTGGCGATGTATTCGCCGACCGTGCTCGAGTTGGCGCTGACGAGCGGGAGCGCGGCCCACTGGGGTTTCTCGAAAAAAGGTGAGGCCGCCGTTGCCGCCGAGGCGGCCCGCCGGATCGCCCGCGACATACTCGCGCTGGTCGGGATAGGAGTTGGTCTGGTAGCCGTCGGTGTGCGAGTAGTGGGCGATGAGACGCCAGTTGCGCGTGACGTTGAGGGTGACGGAGAATTCGTAGCCCTCGACGTGCTGATCCATGATGCCGCCGGTGCCGAGGATGCGCAGCTTGTCGGCCTGGTCGCGCGTGAGGCCGGTGGTGGCGGCGGCGGAGACGAGGGCGTTGAGCAAAGCGTCCTGAGTGTCCTGCAGGTTGTAGCCGGCAACGAAGATGTTCTTGGAGTCGGTTTGGAAGCGGGTGAGCCGGCCGGAGATCCGGTTGTTGAGGAGACTGAAACCGACGCCGTAGTCCTGGCCGATGCCCTGGGTTTTGCGCGGGGCGCTGTTGTTGGGATACTCGCGCCGCGAAGTGGACGGCTGGCCGAAGTTGTCGGAGCCGTTATACATCAGGCGGAAGTTGGGGGTGACGTGATAGACGAGGCCGTGCGTCTTGGTGAGGCCGGAGTATTTCGAGTCCTCCCAGCGTGCGTAGTCGATGACGCGCTCATTGAGCGGGCTGAGGTTGAAACCATTCGTCGGCGACGTCTGCGCGTATTGCCGGGATTTCAATGTGTCGGTGCGGTAGCCGACGCCGATAACGAGGCGGTTCTTGAAGTAGCGCGCCTGCAGGCCGGCGAGGTAGTTGGAGTAGGTGTTGTCGTAGTCCTGACCGGAGTTCTGGTTGCGCCAGGCGGAGGTGCCGACCTCGCCGGTGGGCGCGGTCACGCCGCTGATGAGGCCTTCGGAGCCGCCGGTGACGCGGTATTCGCGCCAGTTGCCCTCCTGCGTGATGTAGTGGCGGCGCCACGCGACGTTCTGCGCGTTGATTGGGTCGGGATTGAAGAGTCCGAGGCCGGCGGCGTTGACCCACACCTCGCGCTTTTGCTGGTTGGAATCGAACTCGACATCGCGCTCCGCCATCAGGGCGAGGCGGTAGTTGCCCCATTTCCTGAAGTCGGCCTCGTGGGAGAGGGTCGCGCGGTAGCTGGAGAAGTCGTTGGTCTTGCGCCAGCGGACCCACTGGCCCTCGAGGAAGAGTTTTCCGGCGCCGGGGTTGGGCGTGACCTTGTCGGCATAGAAACGGTTGGGGTCGCCGCGCAGTCCCTGGTCGTTGAACTGGAACGAGAGCGAATCGACGTTCTGGCGGTTGTAGGCGAGCTCCAGAAACGTCGTCGGCGACAGGCGCGCCTCGAGGAAGGAACTGACGGCCTGAAACTTCGCGTCACGGCGCTGGCCCGGGCCGCCGTCGTTGACGGTGCGGCTCCAGAGCTCCGGGTGGTTGCCCTCGTAAAGGAGCTCCTGCGCGCCGTTGCTGCGGTGGAGATTCCGGTAGTTCACCACGGTGCCGAGGTTGTCGACGTATCCGAGACGGTTGTTGGCGCCGTTGGCGACGATGCCGTAGGTCGCGAGCGCGACACCCGGCGCCTGCCAGTCGGCAAAGGTATAGCGCGGGACGGGCGCATCGATCCACGCCGAGACGCGGTCCTGCGCGGTGCGGGTCTTGGCGCGCACCTCCTCCTGGCGCGAGGTCTCGAACTCGGCGCGGAAACGCAGCGTGCGCGTGAGGTCCTTGGTGAGCGCGAGGT
>JBILLY010000168.1:0-8018 GCA_044375835.1 Opitutaceae bacterium | reverse complement strand
GACCTTCAACTTTCAACTCTCAACTCTCAGCTGCGCGCGGCGCCGCCGCGCGCCACCGAGCGCATCGGCCTCATTCTCCCCACGAGCCTCTGCTCCACCCAGATCGCCCGCCTCGCCGCCGAGCGCCTCAACGCCCGCGGCCTCGCCGCCGCCCATGGGTTCTCTCGCTTCGTCGGCTTTACCCACACCGAGGGCTGCGGCTTTGGCGGCGAGACGATGTATCACCTCCTCCACCGCACCTACCGCGGCTACCTCACGCATCCCAACGTCGCCGCCGCCCTCCTCCTCGAACACGGCTGCGAAAAGGTCCCCAACGACGTGATGCGCCATCACCTCGCCGCCGCCGATGTGGATCCCGCGCGCTTCGGCTGGGCCAGCGTGCAGCTCGACGGCGGCATCGAAAAGGCCCTCGGCAAAATCGAGGCTTGGTTCACCGAAAAACTCGCCGCCCTCCCGCCCTCCGCCCCGGCGCCCGCCTCCCTCGGCACCCTCGCCCTCGCGCTCCTCAGCGCCGCCCCGCCCGCGCCCGCGTCCGCCGCCACTTTCGCCGCGCTCGCCCGCGCCTTTCTCGCCGCCGGCGGCTCCGTGTTGCTCGCCGAGAGCGATCCGCTGCTCGCCGACACCGCCTTCCGCACCGCCCTGCTCGGCGCCGCCGCGCCGCACGCCACGCTCGCCTACGGCGAACCGCTCCGCCAACCCGGCCTGCACATCGTCGCGACCGAGAGCGACCACTGGGTGGAAAACGTCACCGGCCTCGCCGCCTGCGGCGCGCAGCTCGGCCTCGGCCTCGTCCACGGCCACACCCAGCCCGGCCATCCGCTGCTGCCGATGCTGCACTTCGCCGAGCCCGATGCCGTCGGCCGCCTGCCCGCCGACGACATCGACGGCTTCCTCCGCGGCGATCCCGCCGCCGATTTCGCCACCCTCGTCGCCGCCCTCGCCGCGACCGTCGGGCGCCCGCTCTCGCCCGCCGCCCACGCCGCCGGCCTCGTCGACTTCCAGCTCACCCGCGGCCTCCTCGGCCTCACGACCTGAGCAAACTCGCCCCGCCGTCTCGGGCGGGTCCGCGCATTGGTCCCCGGCGGAAACCACCGCTGGCGCATTGGTCCCCGCCGCGCCCCGCCGATGCTCCGCGCGATGCTCCCCTCGTCGCCCGCGCCTTCCGCCCCGGCCGCCCTCGCCTGTGACGTCGCCATTCTCGGCGGCGGCGTCGGCGGCCTCGCCGCCGCCCTTGCCCTCGCCCGCGCCGGCCGCCGCGTGATCGTCACGGAAGAGCACGCCTGGATCGGCGGTCAACTCACCTCCCAAGCCGTCCCGCCCGACGAGCACGGTTGGATCGAGAAGTTCGGCTGCACCGCCAGCTACCGCGCGTTTCGCGACGGCGTCCGCGCGTATTACCGCGCCCACTACCCGCTCCTGCCCGCGGTCGCGGCCAATCCGCGCCTCAATCCCGGCAACGGCTGGGTTTCCCCGCTCTGCCACGAGCCCCGCGTCGCCCTCGCCGTGCTCGAGTCGCTCCTCGCGCCGCACGTCTCCTCCGGCCGCCTGTTGATTCTCCGCCGCCACCGCGTCCGCGCCGTCGAGCTCCGGCGCCCCCGCCGGCCCCGACCGCGTCGCCGCCGCCACGGTCGAGAACCTCGACACGGGCGCCGCCGTCGTCCTCCGCGCCCCGTGGTTTCTCGACGCCACCGAAAACGGCGACGTGCTCCCGCTCGCCGGCGTCGAGCACGTGACCGGCTCCGAATCCCGCGCCCAGACCGGCGAGCCGTCCGCGCCCGACATCGCCCGCCCGGCCAACGTCCAGGCCTTCTCCGTCTGCTTCGTCCTCGAAGAACTCGCCGGCGAGCACCGCGTCATCCCGCGGCCCGCCCGCTACGATTTCTGGCGCGGCTACGTCCCGCGCCTCTCGCCCCCGTGGCCCGGACCGCTCCTCGGCTGGGCCGGCCTCAATCCGCGCACGATGGAAACGATGCGCTACAACTTCAACCCGCACCGCGAGAAGCCCGGCCTCTTCTCGGGCCTCTGGGCCTTCCGCCGCATCATCGACCGCGCCCAGTTCTCGCCCGGCGCCTACCGCAGCGACGTCTGCCTCGTGAACTGGCCGATGATCGACTACATGGAGGGCGACCTCCTCACGTCGTCCGAATCCGAACGCGCCGCCCACCTCGCCGACGCGAAGCAGCTCAGTCTCTCGATGGTCCACTGGCTCCAGACGGAAGCGCCGCGTCCCGACGGCGGCATCGGCTGGCCCGGCCTCCGCCTGCGCGGCGACCTCCTCGGCACGGCCGACGGCCTCGCCATGGCGCCCTACATCCGCGAATCGCGCCGCATCCTCGCCCGCACGACCGTGCGCGAACAGGATGTCTCCGCCAAGTTCCGCCCCGGCGACACCCTCGCCGAGCGCTACGACGACAGCGTCGGCCTCGGCTACTACCGCATCGACCTCCATCCCTCCACCGGCGGCGACAACTACATCGACGTCCCTTCGCTGCCCTTCCGCATTCCGCTCGGCGCCCTCATCCCGCGCCGCGTCGTCAATCTGCTGCCCGCGGCGAAAAACCTCGGCACCACCCACCTCACCAACGGCTGCTACCGCCTGCATCCCGTCGAGTGGAACATCGGCGAATCCGCCGGCCACCTCGTCGCCCACTGCCTCGACCACGGCCTGACGCCGGCCGCCGTGCACGCCGACGCCGACCGCCGCGCCGCCTTCCAGCGCCGCCTCGTAGCCCATGGCGTCGAACTCGCGTGGCCGGAGAATCTCGTCCTCGACGACGGCGATCCGCATGCCCATGCCCGTTGAGCCGCCCTGCGGCCACGACACCCCGCGCCTCGCGCGCTAACGTTCGCCCCGCCCCCGATGCCGTCGCCGCCCGCCCGTTACCAGACGCTCGCCGCCCAGGTCGCGGCCCGCATCGCCGACGCCATCCGCGCCGGCACTTGGCAGGAATGGCTCCCCGGCGAGCGCACGCTCACCGCCACGCTCCAGGTCAGCCGGAAAACCCTGCGCAAGGCCCTCGCCCACCTGCAGCACGAGGGCGTCATCGCCACCGCCCACGGCCTCGGCCACCGCATCGCGGCCCCGGCGGCGCCCGCCGCCCCGCGCCCCGATCCCACCGTCGGCCTGCTCACGCCCGAGGCGCTGGAACACCTCCGGCCCTACACCGCCCTCTGGGTCGACGAACTGCGCGCGCTGCTCATCGAGCGCGGCGCCCGCCTCGCCACGTTTTCCGGTCACCGGTTTTTCCATACGCGCCCCGACAAAGCCCTCGCCCGCCTCGTGCAGCAGAATCCGCAGGCCTGCTGGATCCTCGCCCACACCAACGAGCCCATCCAGCAATGGTTCGCCGACCGCCGCGTCCCCTGCGTCATCGCCGGCTCCTGCCACCACGGCCTCGCGTTGCCCAGCGTCGACCGCGACAACTTCGCCACCTGCCGCCACGCCGCCGGCGCGCTGCTCCGCCTCGGCCACCGTCGCGTCGCCTTCCTCACGCCGCTGTCGCAGCGCGCGGGCGATCTCGAGAGCGAGGCCGGTTTCATCGACGGCGTGCGCCGCTCCCCGCGCGCCGGCGCCGAGCCGCAGCTGCTCCGCCACGACGGCACGCCCGAGGGCGTCAACCGCGTGCTCGCCCGCGTCTTCGGCGGCGCCGCCGCGCCCACCGCGCTGCTCGTCGCCAACCCCGCCTTCTACCTCAGCGCGATCACCTTTCTCGCCCAGCGCGGCCTGCGCGTCCCGCACGATGTCTCGCTCGTCTCGCGCGACGACGATCCGTTTCTCGCCTACGTCACGCCCGCGCCGGCCCGCTACACCTGCCACGCCCGCACCTACGCCAAGCGCCTGCTCCAGCCCGTGCTCGCCCTCCTCGCCGGCGAGCGCCTCGCGCAGCCCGCCCAACGCCTCGCGCCGACCTTTCTCCCCGGCGGCTCGCTCGCCGCCCCGCGCGCCGGCTGAGCGCGGGCTCACTCCTCCGCGAACGACTTCGCGAGCTCCTTGAGCCCGAGGTTCATCACCCGCACGTCCCCGCCCGGGCAGATCAGCTGCGCGCCCAAAGCCCGCACCTGCCGGTAGTGCTCCCGGCCGACGCCGAGGGTGCCCCAAAATTTCCCGTGCCGCCGGCACGCCTCCGCGACTTTCGTCATCGCCGCGACCACCTCCGGATGCGCGATCTGGCCGAGCCGCCCGATGCGGTGCGCATAATCGCCGGGTCCGAAAAACACGCCGTCGACGCCCGGCACCGCCGCGATCGCGTCCGCCGCCGCCACGCCTTCCTCCGTCTCGATCTGCACCAAGATCGCCACCTCGTGGTTCTGGTGCCGCACGTAGTCCGCCGCCGATTGGGTGCCGTAGCGCGCGTCGATGCCGCCGCCGTTCCAGCCGCGCAGCCCCGTGACCTCGCCGGGCGCCGGCGCCGGGTTGTTGAACTTCGCCCAACTCACGATCTGCCGCGCCTCGGCTGCCGAATCGACCATCGCGCCCATCAGCCCGCCGACGCCGGTCTCGAGCACGCGGATCACCGCCTGGTAGTCGGTCGCCTTGAAGCGCGCGAGCGTCGTCACCGGATGCGCCCGCGCCACGAGGTTGAGCACCGCCAGCTGCTGCGTGGAGAGATCGAAATGCTCCAGATCGAACCACAGCGCGGGAAACAAGCCGCTCGCCCCCACATGGTCCACGTGCCGCGGCGTGGCGTGGTTGCCCAGCACGTAAAGCGGCACGACGTCGCCGGCCCGGATGCGGGCAAGCAGCAAATTGGGACGCAGAGCCGGGGCCGGGTCGCTCATCGTCCGCCGAGCCCACCGCCGCGCCGCCGCCGCCGCAACGCACCCGCGCTGGTCCCCCTCGGAGGCCAGCGCCGCCCGCCGCCGTTCCGCGTCCGCCGCGGTCAGATCGAATACTTCGCCCGCACGTCTTCCGGGATCGGCGTGGCCCGGCCGGTGGCGAGCGTCACGAGCACGTAGTCGGTGTGCCCCTCGCACACGCGTTTGCCCGTCGGCAGTTTCTCGATCTCGAACGCCACCCGGCAGCCCGTCTCGGTGAAATGCACGATCCAGCAACGCACCGTCATGCGGTCGCCCCAACCGAGCGGGCGCTTGTAGTCGATGTGCGCCGAGGTCATCCACCACCCGAGGCCCCGCTGGGCGAAGGCCTGCATCGACATGCCGTAGTGCTTGTCCATCTGCTCGAATCGCGCCGCCAGCACGTAGTCGAGGTAGCGCGTGCTGTGCACGTGCTGATACAGGTCGATGTCGTCCGGCCGGACGGCCAGCTCGGTTTCGAATTTGGAGAAAACATTCACCGCGCCCATGGCCGCAAAAAGCCGCGCCCGGCGCAAAACGAAACCCGCCGCCGCCCAAGCACAGCGCCGCCGCCGTTCACTCGAACAGCCGGTCGAGCAGCCGGCGGTCGCGCTTCGTCGGCCGGCCGCTGCCTTTCTCGCGGGCCAGCACTTGCTGCACGGATTTCTCCGCCGCCTTGGCGCGCTCCTCCGGCGGCGTCAGGTCGGTGCAATAGTCGGCCACGAGCTTCGGGCCCACGCGCGAGCGCGGCACGGCCACGACCCGCAGCGTGCGCGTCATCAGCCCGAGCCGCACCGTCACCGTCTCGCCGGCGTGGACATCGCGGCCCGGCTTGGCGGCGAGGTCGTTGACCGCGACGCTGCCGGCCCGGCACGCGTCGGTCGCGAGGCTCCGGGTCCTGAAGGCGCGCACGGCCCAGAGCCACTTGTCGAGGCGGTCGGCGGTGCGGGCGGGAGCGGTGCTCAAGACCGCGAAAACAAAAACGGCCGCCGGCGTTGTCAAACGCCGGCGGCCGGGAAACGGGAGCGCGGAGCGCGTCACCAACGGCGCGCTTCAGGAACCGCGCACGCGCGGAAACTCGCTGCGCAGCCAGTCGTCGAGCAACGCCTTCTCGTGGCGCACCGAGTCGTCGCGGAACGTCATCGAGATCTTCATCATGAAGGCGAGGTCGCGCAGCTCGCGTTTGCCTTCCTTCACGATGTTGCCCTCGGCGTCGGTCACGCGGAAGACGAGCTTGATCGTGGGCGGATAGATGTCCTTCACGATGCGCACGTCGTCCCAGCGCGGCCCGCGCCACGGCTCGAAGTCGCCCGCCATGTCGATGTCGTTGAACGTCACCGCCAGCTTGTGGCCCGCGGGGATGTAGAGGTTGGCCTTGTCGAGGACGTGGTCGCGGATCTGGTCGAGATAGGTGGTGCGGGTCGCGTCACCCATCTGGCTGTCGCGCACGTCCGTGAACTTGTCCGGCTCGAAGAAGAGCACTTCGGCCCGCGAAGCGACCGGCGCCTTGGCCGGAGCAGCCGCCGCGAACGCCGGTGCGATCCCGAGCAACGCCAGCAGGAAGAAGGAGGAGGTTTTCATGATGGAGGTTGAGACGCGGCCGGCCGCGCAAAGGTTCCGCGGCGATCGGCGAATGCGAGGAGGGACTGCGGACAAAAACACGGGGAAAATCGCGCGCTCACCCTTGCGCGGCGGCGGAAACCGTCACGACGACATATTTGCTCGTCGGGGTGTTGCTGCGCGCCGCGACCGTGTCGATCGGCACGAGCACGTTGGCCTCCGGGAAATAGGTCGCCACGCACCCGCGCGGGATGCGGTAGGGTGCGACCATGAAACCGGCCGCGACGCGCTCGACGCCGCCGTGGCGGTTGCGCAGGTCGACGCGTTGGCCGGGCATGAGGTTGGCCGCGACGATATCGCTTTCGTGCATGAACACCACGCGCCGGCCGCCGAAGATGCCGCGGTAGCGGTCGTCGAGGCCGTAGACCGTGGTGTTGAACTGGTCGTGCGTGCGGATCGTCATCATCACGAACTCGCCCGGCGCGAGCGCGGCGCGGCGGAGCGGCGCGACGACAAACTGCGCCCGGCCGCTCGCGGTGCGCCATTCACGCGCGTCGCGCGGGGCGTTGGGCAGGTGAAACGGCCCGCTCCGCACGCGGGCGTTGTAGTCGGAAAACCCGGGCACGACGCGGGCGATGCGCGCGCGGATCCGGTCGTAGTCGGCGGCAAACTCCGCCCACGGCACGCCGCCCGCGGTCCCAAGTGTCGCTTGCGCGAGACCGCACACGATCGCGACCTCGCTGCGCAGCTCGGCCGAGGCGGGCGCGAGCCGGCCGCGCGAGGCGTTGATCACGCCCATCGAATCTTCCGTCGTCACGAACTGCTCGCCCGCCGCCTGGACGTCGCGCTCGCTGCGGCCGAGGCAGGGCAAGATGAGCGCCGTGCGGCCGGTGACGAGGTGCGAGCGGTTGAGCTTGGTCGAGACGTGCGCGGTGAGCGCACAGCGCCGCAGCGCGGCCGCGGTGAACTCCGTGTCGGGCGTGGCGGAGAGGAAGTTTCCGCCCATCGCGACAAAGGCCCGCACCTGCCCCGCGTGCATCGCGCGGATGGTGCCGACGGTGTCGAGGCCGTGCGCGCGCGGCGCGGTGAAGCCGAACTCCGCGTCGAGCCGCGCGAGCCAGGCTTCCGGCATTTTTTCGCTGATGCCCATGGTGCGGTCGCCCTGGACGTTGGAGTGGCCGCGCACGGGGCAGACGCCGGCGCCGGGCCGGCCGATCATGCCGCGGAGGAGCAGCAGATTCACGACCTGCTGGATCGTCGCGACGGCGTCGGGCTGCTGGGTAAGCCCCATGGCCCAGCAGCAGATCGTGGCGCGCGAGGCCGCGAGCAGCGCGGCGACCTCGCTCAGGCCCGGCCGGTCGACGCCGCTCGCGGCGAAAATCGCCTCCCACGTCGTCGCGCGCAGATCGGCGTCGAGCGCGTGGCCGCCGACGGTGTGGTCGCGCAGGAAATCATGGTCGAGCACGCCGCCGCGGCGGCTCTCGATTTCCAGCAACTCCTTCATCAACCCCTTGAGCAGCGCGAGATCGCCGCCGATTCGCGGCTGCAGCCACACGTCGGCGAGCCGCGTGCCCTCGCCGAGGAGGGCGGGCAGGGCCTTGAGCGGATGGAGGAAATCCTGCGGATTCTTGAACCGCTCGAGCCCGACCTCGGGCAGCGGGTTG
>JBILLY010000167.1:0-8061 GCA_044375835.1 Opitutaceae bacterium | reverse complement strand
GACGGCGAGCGCGGCGACGATGCCGCCGATGACGAGGAGTTTTTTCATGGGTGGGGGGCGGAGGCTAGCGGGGGCGGCGGGCGGTGCAAGGGCGGCGAGCGGCGGCGGGGCGCGGGGTGGATTTGCGCTTGTCAGGGCCGGCGGCGCGGGGTCCCTTCGCGGCCCGTTTCATTTTTCCGCACCATGGCCCAAGCCTACACCGAAGCCAGCATCAAGACCCTCTCCTCGCTCGAGCACATCCGCCTGCGCCCGGGCATGTATATCGGCCGGCTGGGGAACGGCACGCACGCGGAGGACGGCATCTACGTGCTGATCAAGGAGACGATCGACAACTCGATCGACGAATTCACGATGGGGCACGGCAAGAAGATCGAGGTCGAGCTGACGGAGCGGACGCTGCGGGTGCGCGACTTCGGGCGCGGCATCCCGCTCGGCAAACTCATCGACTGCGTGTCGATCATCAACACGGGCGCGAAATACGACAGCGAGACCTTCCAGAAATCGGTCGGCCTGAACGGCGTCGGCCAGAAGGCGGTGAACGCGCTGGCGCTGAGCTACCGGGCGCAGGCGTTTCGCGACGGGCAGACGAAGCTGGTGGAGTTCGAGCAGGGAAAGCTCAAGAAGGAGCACAAGATCGCGAAGACGGAGGAGCGGAACGGGACGCTGATCGAGTTCACGCCGGACACGGCGCTGTTCGGCGCGGACTTCCGGTTCCGGACGGAGTTCATCGAGGACATGATGTGGAACTACGCCTTCCTGAACCGCGGGCTGACGCTCGTGTTCAACGGCAAGGCGTTCAAGTCGGAGCACGGTCTGCGCGACCTGCTGCAGAAGAACCTGAGCGGGGCGCCGCTGTATCCGATCATCCATCTCGAAGGCGACGACATCGAGGTGGCGTTCACCCACGGCGCGCATTACGGCGAGGAGTATTTCTCGTTCGTGAACGGCCAGCACACGACGATGGGCGGCACGCACCTGTCGGCCTTCCGCGAGGCGCTGACGGACACGATCCGGAATTTCTTCAAGAAGGACTACGACTCGGCGGACATCCGGCAGTCGATCGATGCGGCGGTGGCGGTGCGCGTGATGGAGCCGGTGTTCGAGTCGCAGACGAAGACGAAGCTCGGCTCGGCCAACGTGGGGCCCAACGGCCCGAGCCTGAAGGAATTCGTCGGCAAATTCATCCAGCAGTCGCTGGACGTCTACCTGCACAAGAACAAGGAGACGGCGGACGCGATCCGCGGGAAGATCGAGGAGAGCGAGCGGGAGCGGAAGGAGCTGGCGGGCATCCGCAACCTCGCGCGCGAGCGGGCGAAGAAGGCGTCGCTGCACAACAAGAAGCTGCGCGACTGCCGGCTGCACCTGGGCGACCGCAACGAGCGGGCGGAGCAGAGCACGCTGTTCATCGTGGAAGGCGACTCGGCGGCGGGCTCGCTGACGGCGACGCGCGACGTGCAGACGCAGGCGGTCTTCGCGCTGAAGGGCAAGCCGCTGAACACCTACGGGCTCTCGAAGAAGGTGATCTACGAGAACGAGGAGTTCCACCTGCTGCAGTCGGCGCTGAACGTGGAGGACGGGATGGACGGCCTGCGCTACAACAAGATCGTGATCGCGACCGATGCGGACGTGGACGGCATGCACATCCGGCTGCTGCTGATCTCGTTTTTCCTGCAGTTTTTCCCGGATCTGATCCGCAACGGGCACCTGTTCATCCTCGAGACGCCGCTCTTCCGCGTGCGCAACAAGAAGGAAACCATCTATTGCTACTCCGAGGCGGAGAAGCAGGCGGCGATGCTCAAGCTGCGCAGCGGCCAGGAGATCACGCGCTTCAAAGGGCTCGGCGAAATCTCGGCGGGCGAGTTCAAGGATTTCATCGGCGAGAACATCCGGCTGGAGCCGGTGACGCTGAACCACCTGCACAACAGCGACGAGCTACTGGCCTTCTTCATGGGGAAGAACACGCAGGAGCGGCAGGACTTCATCATCGGCAACCTGAAGGTGGAGAAGGATCTGGTCGAAGCGTGAGCGGCGACGGGCGAGGCGCGGGCGCGCGGTGACGTAGCGGGCGCGCAGGGCGCGGTGACGAGGCGCGGCCGGGCGGGCGAGCCATGCCCGCGCGGAGCGTGCGGCCGAGGCGCGGGCGCACCGGGTGTCGGCCGGACGCGACGGCGCGCGCGGCCGATTGCGGTCGGGTGGGAAATGCCGGCGTCGAGGGTGAATCGGCGCCGGCAGAACGGGGCACAGGGCCGGTGCGGGAATCAGGGCAGCAGCCGGCGCAGACGGTCGGCGAGCGGATCGAGGACATCGCCGTCCGACCAGTATTCGCCGTGGCTGGCGGGGTTCCAGGAGGTGAAGACGCCGCCGGCGTTGATCGCGCGGTCGTTGATGAAACCGAAGGTGGGCCCGAGCTGCCGGAGCGGCCAGCCGAGGACGTCGTCGGGGTCGAAGTAGTTGTCCCAGGTGCAGGCGGCGGGCGGCGTGAAACAGACGCGGGGGCTGAGGCCGGCGATGAAGACGGGAATATTGCAGCCGGTGGTGGTGAGGTTGGCGAGGGTGGCGAGGCGGAGAAACTGCATGGCGGGCGTCTGGTCGGGCTCGGTGCCGGCGAAGATCTGGCGGTTGTGCTGTGCGTCCCAGATGTAGTTGGAAACAACCTGGCAGCCGAGGGACTGGGCGACGACGACGACGGGTTTGGCGGGGTCGTTGCCGAGGTCGAGGAGCGCGGCGCGCAGGCGATCCTGAATGCGCCTTTGGACCTGTTTGTATTTGGTGTCCCCCGGGGCGTGGGCGCTGTGTTCGAGGGAGCCGGCGTCGCCGAAGCCGTAGAGCAAAAACTGGCGGAGGCCGACGAAATCGAGGTCGTTGGCGGCCGCCATGTCTTGCCAGAGTTCTTCCTCCGGGACCTGCAGGAGATCGCCGTATTGGACGGGTTGGAACGAGATGGCGGCCCAGCCGGCGCCGAGCCGTTTTTGGAGGCCATCTTCGAGGTCGCGGTAGTAGTTGGGCTTGAATTTGCCCATGCCGTGGAGGGTGAGGAGGGCGAGTTTTTTCATGGGGAACGAGCGGAGGGTGACGATGCGACGCGGAGACTCGGCACCACTCGCGCCGACTTCAATTCCCCGGCTCCGGGAATCGGCGAAACCGGGTCGGGAGCGGAGCGTATCCAAATTTCCGTGTCGGACCGGCCGCGAGGCGGCGGGAGGAGCGACGGAGTATCTGCCCGACGGGCGGCGGAGCCGCGGGCAAACGCGTGCGGGGGCAAAGACGCCGCTACGGCCGGAGGCGCGGTCGACGCGCGGTCGACGCGCGGGCGGCGCGTCGGGCGGCGCGTCGGGAAGTCAGGGCGTGGCGGCGGGAGGGGCGGCCGCAGGCTTGGGGCCGAAAAAGCGGCGCCAGCTCAGGGCGAAGCCGGTGTAGACGAGAAAGAGGCCGCCCAGGGTGGCCAAGCCCGCGACCAACTGGCCGATCGGCCCGACGGCTTCGCCGGTGTGGAGGAAACGGGTCCAGGCGCGGATCTGGCGCGCGGCGCTGAGTTCGGCGTAGCCGTCGCGCCGGAGCAGTTTCCCGGTGAACGGGTCGTATTGGAGCGTGGTGGTGGCGGTGCGGGGCCATGAGCCGTGTTCGCGCACGGTGATGACGGCGGGGGCGCCGGCGCCGGCGAGCGGGCGCAGCGCCAGGGTCTGCCAAGCGGGCAGCAGTTGTTTCGCGTGGGCGACCCACGTATCGGGCGCGAGCGGCTTGGAATCGGCCGGGGGCGCGGGGACGACGGCGGCGGGCGGGGGAGCGCCGCTGCTCTGGGGGCCGGAGGCGGGGAGCGGGGTGCCCGTCAGGGTGTAGAGCAACTCGCCGCCCCACCGGAACGAGATGGGGACGGCGCTGAGCGTGAGGACGATGAGGATCGGCGCGGTCCAGAAGCCGATCGTGTTGTGCCAGTTGAAATCGCGGGCGCGGCCGGCGGCGTTTTGGCGAAACCAGATCGTCGGCCGGACGGCGCTCCACGACCACTGGCGCGGCATCCACAAGTAGAGGCCGGTGACGGCGAGGACGAAGAAGGCGAGATTGCAGATGCCGTTGACGAGCTTGCCGACGGGGCGGGATTTTTCGGCCGTTTGGCCGAGATAGCGGTGCCAGGTCAGCATGGTCTGCATGAAACCCGCGACGGCCCGCGACTGCGGTTGGCGAACTTCGCCGGTGTAGGGATCGACAAAAAAGGCGCCGGCACGAGCCGTCGCGAAGGTGACGGCTGCCCGCGGGTCCGAGGAAAAGGTGATCGCAGTGGGCACCAAGTGGGGACGTGCGGCGGTGAAGCGGGCCGTCAGTTCCGACACGTCGAGGGGCGGGGCGCCGTCGGTCGGCGGCGCGACGCGGCGGGCATCGCGTTCCGACCACGCGACGATTTCTTTTTCGAAGGCGAGCACCGTGCCGGTGAAGCACATGACGGCGATGACCAGGCCGGAGAGGAGACCGGCGACGAGGTGGGGCCAGAAGAGGAATTTGCGGAGGGACATATCGTGGAGCGGAAAGCCGGGGGCCGGGAGTTGAAGCCGTGGAAATTCAGTTGGGAGCCGAGTGTCGAGAGCAGAGAGCCGGAGGTTCGTGGGGCGGGCGAGCGCGCGGTGGGGTGGGGGGCGCGGTCACCGGTCGGTTCCGCGCGGTCCCTCCGACACCGGAGCTCGATGGCATGGTTTTCCGGCCGCAGCGGACAGGCGCGCGATGCCGGCACGGGGCGATCGTTCCGGGCACCCGCGGGCAGCGGTGGTCCGGGGCGGGCGCGCGGGTGCGTGCCGGTAATCCGGATACAGTCGGGAAGCGGCGGTGCGCGCGGTGCGGCCGCAGCGCGAGAGCGGGAGCGGCCGAACGACCGGGCGTGAGGGCGGACAGGCGATCGACGCGGAGGAGAGCACGTTTCGCCTGCCGGGCGCCGCCCCGCGTGCGGAGGACGCGCCGGCATCGGTGCGGGGCGGCGGCGGGTTTGGGCATCCGGAGCACGGGAGCAGGGTTCAGAAGCGGGTGGTGACGGTGGCGCGGAAGGCGCGGGGCGAGCCGGGCGTGATGTTGGTGTTGCTGTGGGCGGTGGCGGCGTAGGCGCGGTCGAGGAGGTTTTCGACGTTGAGCTGGGCGCGGACCGTCGGGCTGAAGCGGACGAAGAGGGCGGCGTCGCAACGGACGAAGCCGGGGAGGCGGACGGTGTTGTCGGTGGAGGCGAAGATCGCGTCGCGGTAGATGGTGCCGAGGCCGAGGCCCCAGGTGCGGTTGACGTCGTAGCGGTGCCAGAGGGAGGCGGTGTGGCGGGGGAGCTGGGCGAGGCGGGCGCCGGCGAGGACGGTGGCGGACTGGGTGGCGAGGATTTTGCCGTCCTGCCAGGCGTAGCCGCCGACGACGGACCAGTTGCGGGTGAGGCGGCCGGTGAAGCCGAGCTCGAGGCCGCGAGCGCGCTGGCCGTCGACGAGGAGCGAGCGGGTGACGTCGGCGGGGTCGGTCACGGCGACGTTGCTGCGGGTGAGGCGGTAGACGGCGGCGGTGAAGGCGAGATCGGAGCGGAGGTCCCACTTGGCGCCGACTTCCCAGTTGGTGAAGTCCTCGGGGTCGAGGGCGCGGTTGGTGAGGCTGAGGGAGGCGAGTTGTTCGCCGGCGCGGGGGAGGTAGGTGGTGCTGTAGCTTGTGTAGAGCGAGACGGTGTCGGCGGGTTTGTAGATCAGGCCGGCGCGCGGGGAGAAGAGGTTGTCGGTGCTGGCGACGGGGGCGGCGGTGCGACGGTTGAGGAGATCGACGGTGAAGTGCTCGAAGCGCAGGCCGACGACGGCCTGGAGGCGGGGGAGGAGCGTGACCTGATCCTGCGCGTAAACGGCGACGGTCTTGGCGGTGCCGGCGTTGGAGGCGTCGGTGGCGTTGGGGCGGAAGGTGAGCGGCAGCGCGGTGCGCGGGGCGGAGAGCGGGACGTTGATCGAGGTGACGGTCGGGCCGACGGTAGTGAAGTAACCGGTGAGGCGGAGGTTGGTGGTCTCCTGGCGGGCGAGTTCGAGGCCGGCGAGGACTTGGTGACGGACGGAGCCGGTGGTGAAGGGGACGACGAGATCGGTTTGGTTGAAGAGGTTGTCGCGGTCGGTGGCCTGGTTGTAGGCGCTGAGGGCGACGGTGGTGCCGGCGGCGTTCACGGCGCCGGGGAAGACGTTCTGGTAAAACTTCCCGTAGCGGCCGAAGCGGGTGTGGTTCCGGAGGGTCGCGCCGCGGGCGAAGGTGTGCTCGACGACGGTGAAGGCGGTGTCGACGGTGGCGTCGGTCGGGCTCTGCGCCGGGTCGCCGAAGAAGGTGGAGGCGGGGACGGCGACGGGGCGTCCTTGGAAGGAGGATACGCCGCGGTCGGCGACGCGTTCGTCGTGGAAGTGCTCGACGCCGGCGCGGACGACGGTGCGCGGGGAGAGGCGCCAGGCGACGGTGGGGTTGAGGCCGTAGCGGCGGAGGGAGACGCCGTCGCGGTAGCTGTCGGCATCCTCGAAGAGGCCGGTGAGGCGGACGGCGACGGCGGGCGAGAGGACGGCGCCGTAGTCGAGGGTGGCGCGGACCTGGGACCAGGAGCCGAGTTCGAGGGAGAGTTCGCGGCGGGTGCCGCCGTCGGCCTGCTTGGTGACGCGGTTGACGAGGCCGCCGGAGCCGCCGCGGCCGAAGATGAGGGCGTTGGGGCCCTTGAGGATCTCGACGCGGTCGACGGTGTAGAGGTCGCGGAAGTATTGGACGTCGTCGCGGATGCCATCGACGAAGAAGTCGGCGGTGGTGCTCTGGCCGCGGAGGACGGGGGTGTCGCGGTTGCCCTCGCCCTGGGCGATGCCGGCGCCGGGGACGTAGCGGGTGACGTCGCCGATGCTGTGCATGGCTTGGTCGTCGATGAGTTCGCGGGTGACGACGCTGAGGGATTGGGGGACGTCGACGAGGGGCGTGTCGGTCTTGGTGGCGGTGTGAGTGCGGCGGGTGGCGTAGGTTTTCTCGCGGGAGGTGGAGACCTCGAATTTGTCGAGGCGGACGGTGTCGTCCTGAGCGGGAAGGTAGCTGGGGGTGGCCTCGGGTTTGGCGCGGGCGGCGGTGAAGGCCAGCGGCGCGGCGAGGGCGGCGGCGGTGGCGAGCGCGGCGAAGCGGGGCACGAGGTGGGCGGACGAGTTCATGGGAAAAGGCGGGCGAGGGGTGGGGGGCGGGCGGCCAGGGACGGCGCTCCGGACGCGCGGAGCTGCAAGGGGAGGCGGCGGGCGGAGCTGGCGGGGGCCGGTTTGCCGCGCAGGGCGAAACTCGGGCGGGGGCGCGCGTCAGCGGGACGCGGCGCGGAAAAGGCAGGGCACGCTAGGCGTGCGACGAAGAAAACTCGGGACGAAACGGAGCGGACGGAGCGGAAACAGGCGACGACGGGCGACCGGAGCGAGGCGAGGTCCGAGGGCACCGAAGTGCGGGCTGCGCAGCGGTTGGGTTGGGCTTCAATTGCCGGGGGCCCGACGGCGAAAGGAATGAGGTGGGAAAGGGTGCAGAGGGCGGGACGATGCGTCGGGCGGGGGAAGGCGGGCGCAGGGGCGAACGTGGGCGGTATGCGGAGGCCCGGTTCGGCGAAGGGTGCGGCGAGGTGGGCGGCGGCGGGATGGGCGGCGGCGCAGGCGGGAAGGGTGGAGGCGCGGTCGCCGGCGGAATCGGAGCCGCAGAGGAACCACAGCGCGAGGGTCGAGGCGGGTTGGAGCCAGAGGCTCGGGGCGTTGACGGCGCCGGGGTGGGAGAAGGTGCCGGAGGATCCGAGCTGAACGGAAGTGAATCGGGGCGAGGATAACTCGAACGTCAGGCCGGCGGTGGGCTGCGTGGTGCGGGCCGCGGAGTCGGTGGTGGAACGGGGAGACGTCTCGGGACCGGTCCGGGCGAGTCCCGCAGCAGTGGCCAGCGCGATGAGCGCGGCGCACTGCGCGGAGCGCAGGGAGCAGGGCGAGACGAACATGGCCAGATGGGAATGAGACTTAGTCGCGACAAGGCAAGGCGGAAGTTGGTATTTTTTTTGAGGCGAGGGGGGGAATGGGTGATGGGTTATAGGTTATG
>JBILLY010000067.1:0-11653 GCA_044375835.1 Opitutaceae bacterium | reverse complement strand
GATCAACGGCGTCGACTACGCCGCCGCGGGCCACTCGGTCCTCGGGCTGCACGCCAACGCCGCGGTGGTCTTCGACCTCTCGGCCATTCGCGAGGCCAACGGCGTCGGCGACCTGCGGCTGACGGCCGCGGTGGGCTTTGGAACCAGGGAGGGCGCCGCCGCCTCGAAGGCCGACTTCGCGATCTACCTCGACGGTGGGCGCGCGCTGCACCGTGTCGGCCTGTCGAAGACCGAGTCGCTGCTCGTGGACCTCCCGGTCCCGGCCACCGTGAAATTTCTGACTTTGATGGCGACGGACAGCGGCGACGGCATCGGTTCCGACCTGCTGTTCCTCGGTGATGCGCGACTGCGGGCGGAGGTGGGCGCCGAAACTCTGGCCGCCGCCGATCGCGCGCAGATCGACGAGCTGAAACGGGAAGTCGCGGCCCTTCAGCAGGCCATCCAGGCGGTCGCCGAACCGCCGCAGGTGTTCGCCATCAAGACCGAGGATCCGCCGCCGGTCACACGCGTCCAGCGGCGCGGCAATCCCGACGACGAGGGCGCCGAGGTGGCGCCCGGCAGTTTCTCGTGGGTGCGACATGCACCGGCGGAGTTTGGCGACAACTCCATGCCCGAGGGGGCGCGACGGCGTGCGCTTGCGGATTGGATCACGCACCCGGCGAATCCGCTCACACCGCGCGTCCTGGTGAACCGCTTGTGGCATCATCACTTCGGCCAGGGGATCGTCGCGACGCCGAGTGACTTCGGGCTCGGCGGTTCAGCGCCGTCGCATCCGGTGCTGCTGGACTGGCTCGCCGGTGAGTTCCTGCGGAGCGGAGGCTCGTTGAAGCACGTGCACCGGCTGATCGTGACCAGTGCGACCTATCGCCAGCAGTCGCGCGCGTCGAATTCTGCGGCGATGCGCCTCGATGCGCAAAACCGCCTGCTTTGGCGGCAGAATCCCCGCCGTCTCGACGCCGAGTCGCTGCGCGACACCGTGCTCGCGGTCGCGGGCACGCTCAATCCCGCGATGGGCGGCCCGGGCTATCGTGATTTCAAATACACGGAGGCTTACGCACCGCTCTACGACTACATCACGCCCGACGAGCCGGCGCTCTGGCGGCGCAGCATATACCGCTTCATCGTGCGCACGACCCCGCACCAGTTCATGTCCACCCTAGATTGTGCCGATCCGGCGAACCTTACGCCGGTGCGCGTGCAGACCACGACGGCGCTGCAGGCGCTTACGCTCTCAAACAACGAGTTCATGCTCAAACAGGCGCGGCACCTCGCCGCGCGCGTTGAGCGCGAAACCACCACGCGCGACGCCGCCGTGCGGCGCGCCTTAGCGCTCGCGTTTCAACGCGACGCCACGCCGGCGGAAGTCCGCGCCGCCGCCACGCTCACCGCCGAGCAGGGGCTGTTTGCCCTCTGTCGGGCGCTGCTCAACGCGAACGAATTCATCCACGTCGACTGAACCATGCACGCGCCCTCCGCCTATCCCTGCCAACGGCAAAAGCGCTTCGTGACACGCCGCGATTTTCTCCGCGAACTCGGCGGCGGCCTTGGCGGCGTCGCGCTCGCCGCACTGCTCCACCAGGAGGCCCGTGCGGCGGCGAATCCGCTCGCCGCCCGGCGCGGCCACCATCCCTCGAAGGCCCGCGCCGTCATCCAGATTTTTTGCCCCGGCGGGCTGAGTCACATCGATTCGTGGGACTACAAGCCGGAACTCTCGCGCCGCAACGGCCAGCCCTTCGACCCCGACGGCAAGCTGCAGTTTTTCGCTTCCAAGCCCGGCAATTGCCAGGGGAGCTGGTGGCCGTTCCGCCAGCACGGCGAGTGTGGCCGCTGGATGAGCGACCTGTTTCCCAAGCTGGCCGAGCGCGTGGACGACCTCGCGTTCATCCATTCGATGCAGAGCAAGAGCGCGCTCCACGGCCCGGCGATGTTCATGGCCAACAGCGGATTTATCCTCCCCGGCTTTCCCTCGATGGGCGCGTGGGTGACCTACGGACTCGGCAGCGAGAACGAAAATCTGCCGGCCTTCGTCGTGCTGCCGGACCCGCGCGGATTGCCGCCGGGCGGCGTGATCAACTGGGGCGCGGGATTTCTGCCGGCCATTCATCAGGCCACGACCATCGCGACCGACGACGGCCGGCCGCCCATCGCCGATCTGTTTCCGCCGCGTGAGTTCGCGCACCTGCAGGGCGACGCGGAGCGGAGCAACCGGGATTTCCTCCAGTCGCTTAACCGCGCCCACGCCGCCGAACGCGCGGGGCACTCCGAACTCGACGCGCGCATCGCGGCCTACGAACTCGCCGCCCGCCTCCAGCTCAGCGCGCCCGAGGCCACGGATCTCCGCGGCGAAACCGAGGCGACTAGGGGGCTCTACCGGCTCGAGCACGAGGACATCGGTCCGTTCGGCCGCCAGTGCCTGCTCGCGCGGCGGCTCGTCGAGCGCGGCGTGCGGTTCGTGCAGGTGTTCTGCGGCGCGGAAAACACGGCGCAGAAGAAAATCCGCCCGAACTGGGACAGCCACGAGGACGTCGTGCGCGACCACGGCTATTGGGGTCCGATCCTCGATACCGGCGCCGCCGCGCTGCTCACCGACCTGAAGTCGCGCGGCCTGCTCGAGAGCACGCTCGTGATTTGCACGACGGAGTTTGGCCGCCAGCCCGGCGCACAGGGCGGGGGCGGCAAGGGCCGCGATCACAATCCCGGCGCGTTCACCGCGTGGATGGCGGGCGGCGGCGTCAAGGGCGGCACCGCCTACGGCGCGACGGACGACCTCGGCTTCAAGGCCGCCCTCGATCCGACGTATTGCTACGACTTGCACGCCACCGCGCTGCACCTGCTCGGCCTCGATCACGAGAAATTGAGCTTCTACCACAACGGCATCAACCGCCGCCTCACCGACGTGCACGGGCATGTCATCAAACCGCTCCTCGCCTGAACCGCCGCTCACTTCCGCATGAAGACAAGATCAACGCATCGATCCTTCCTCGCCGCCTCGCTGTTTGCCTCGATTACCCTCGCCCCCATCGCGGCCCAGGATGGCGTGCCGCCACCGGCCAAGCGGCGGCTCTGGATGGACGCCCCCGCGGAGCAGAAGGCTCACTGGGAACAACAGAAAGCGGCCATGAAAATCCTCGATCTCTCGCAGGAGACGCACCGCCAGGTCTTCATCGCGCGCGGCACCCCGGAGGAGTATCACGCGCACCCGACGACCGCGATGCTCGCCGACAACCGCACGATCATCGCCGTATGGAATCTCGGCCACGGCGGACACGCCGGGCCGATGGCGCGCAGCGAGGACGGCGGGCTAACGTGGCGCCGCATGGACGACTCGCTTCCGCCCAACTACCGCAACTTCAAGAACTGCCCGAGCCTCTACCGCATTGCCGATCCGCAGGGGAAGGAGCGGCTGTGGATTTTCGCCGCGCGCACGCTGACCGATAAGGAAAGCCCCCGCGACGTCCCCGGCCGTTACCAGGGCTACATGCCGCGGGTGATGAGCGAGGACGACGGCCGCACCTGGCGCGAACTGCCGCCGCTCGGCGACCGCATCGCCATGGATAATCCGTTCCGCAACGTGATGACGTTCTCCAGCATCGTGCGGCTCAAGGACGGATCGAGCCTCGGCATGTTTCACCGCGGCAGCGGGCTCGGCGAAGGCGGCACACTGCAGGTGCTGCAGTCCATCACCCGCGACGGCGGCTTCACCTGGTCGCAGCCGGTCATCGCCGCCGACGGGAACCTGCTCGACGGCAAGCTCCCGTGCGAACCCTACGTCTTCCGCTCGCCCGACGGCAACGAGCTCTGCTGCATCATGCGCGAGAACAAGCGCACCGGCACGAGCCTGATGATGTTCAGCCGCGACGAAGGAAAGACGTGGAGCAAACCCGTCGACACTCCTTGGGGTCTCACCGGCGATCGCCACCACGGCATCCGCCTGCCCGACGGCCGGCTCGTGATCGTGTTCCGCAACTCCGCGCCGCTCGCACCCGCGCACTTCACCGCGTGGGTCGGCACCTACGACGACATCAAGCACGCGCGCCCCGGCCAGTATCGCGTTAGCCTGCTCCGCACGTTCAAGGATGGTTTCTATCCCGGCATTCACCAACTCCCCGACGGCACCATTGTCGCCACCACCTACACGACCTACGGCAAGGACGACGGTGGCTGCTCGATTGTCAGCGTGCGTTTCAAGATGCCCGAGATCGACGCGCTAGCCGCGCCGAAAACACCCTAAACACCGCACGCGCAAGGCAACGGGCCCGTTCCGCCATCAAACTGGTTCTCCCGGGCGGCGCGGTTCGAGGAAAAACAACATCAGCTTCTCGGTTCTATCCGAAACGAGGCCTGATACACATCACCGGCCGGGCCTCACATCGACCACTCCCACCCGACTTCCCCACTACTCGGTCGCCACATTTGGAGCGGGCGGAGGGAATCGAACCCTCGAGACCAGTTTGGACAACTGGGGTTTTACCACTAACCGACGCCCGCGTGGCGCAGGACGGGGAGCTTCGTCACCCACCCGCGCCGGTCAAGCCCGCAGGCGGCCGCGCCGCCGCCCGCGGGCGCAGCCGGTTCACTTGATCTTCGAGAAATCGACGGGCTTCAGGTAGAGCGACTCCACCTTCGCGGTCAGCTTGCCGTTCTTCTCCGATTCGGTCCGCGCCTTGATCCACGCCGCGTCCTCGCGGAAACCCTTCCAGGCCGCCGTCGCCGCGTCGCGGTTCGGATAGGCGAGGAAATAGAGCAGCGTCGTGCCGCCGCCTTTGTTCGCGTCGGTCGGGTGGAAGTAGCCGAGATTCGTCATTCCGTGCTTCGCGAACAGCGCCACCGTGTGGTCGCGGAAACGCGCGTCGAGCCCCGCGAGTTTGCCCTCCGCCGCCGTATAGGTGCGCAGCTCGAACACCCGCTCGCCGCCCTTGCCGTTGCCGGCATCCATCGCCTTCGCGAAATCCGTAGCGGCCAGAAACACCGCGTCGATCTTCGCCACGATCTTGCCGTCGGCCTCGCTCTTCGCCGCCACCGCTTTCCACTCCGGATCGGCGATGAAGTTTTTCCACGACGCGGCCGCCGCCTCGCGGCTCTTGTGCGCGAGCAGGTAAACCAGTTTGTCCGCCGCGCCGTCCTTGGCCTCGATCGGCGCCCAGTAGCCGACGTTCACCATGCCGTGCTTCTCGAAGAGCTTGGTCGTGTGGTCGCGGAACCGCGCCATCAGCGCCGGCATCCGGCCGGGCAACGTCGTGTAGGTGCGCAGTTCATAGACCGGCGACGCCGTGTCCGCGGCGCGGAGCGAAGTCGCCGCGACGGCGAGCAGGAGGAGGGAGAAGAGCAGACGGACGGATTTCATGGGTAGGAAGAAAGAAGCGCCACCCTCCGCGCCGGCACCCCGCGAGTCAACGCCGCGTCCCGCTCCCCGCGCCGGCCGCCGCCTCCGCCGCCGCGCGCGCGCGCCGCAACTCGGGCACCGACAGCACCAGCAACTCCGCGTTGGCTTTCACGTCCGGCGTCGCGCGCGCCGAGTCGCGGATCGCGTCCACGATGTGCAGCGCCGTCGGGATGTCGCCGGCGCGCACGCGGATCATCGCCAGCGCCAGCAGCACGCGGTGCGGTCGCTGGATTCTGGCCGTCGCCTGCTGCAGGTGGTTGATCACCGCCGGCCGCAGCTCCGGCGCCCGCAGCTCCGCCAGCGCGAGCAGTTCCAGCAGTTCCTCCGCGCGCGGATCTTTGGTCGCCAGCGCGTCGAGCTGCGTCCGCACCGCCGCCGCCGTCTCCGGCTCCAGCCGCACCTCGACCCCGGCCGTCAGCCCGGCATCGCGCAGCGCCAGCTTCACCGCCTGCAGATGCACGAAATCATTGTCCGACTTCCGCTGCGCCGCCATCGCCCAGCGCTCGGCCGCGCGCTCCCGGTCGCCGTCCTGCGCCGCGATCGCCGCGAGCAATTCGTGCGGCCGCGCCGCCTCCGGGTCGCGGTCCGCGAGCTGCAGCGCCGCGAGCATCGCGTCGCCCGACCGATGCACGCGCCAGCGGAGATTGAGCAGCGCGAGGTCGCGCTCCGTGTCCGTCGCCGCCCGGAAAACCAGCCTCCCCCGCAGGTCGCCGAGCGGCAGCGGCACGCGCCGCTGGTAGTATTGCCCGCCGCCCAGGTAGGCGCGCAACGCCTGCTCCATCGCGCGGTAATCCGTCCCGAAGGTCTGCGCATAGGCCGTCGTCCCGTCGGCCGTGCCGCGCGCGACCAGATCGACGAGCCGCTGCAGTTTGTCGGCGTTGCGCCGGTCCGTGCCGCACACGAGGTAGTGCGCCAACGCCCACGACTGCGCGTAAAACATCCCCGCCCGATGCTCCTCGTTGTAGTCGCGCGACCCCGGATGCACCGCCAGCAGCCGCGGCAGCGGCAGCAGCGACGCCTGCGCCAGCAGGTCGACGTAAAGGTCCTTCGGCCGCCCGTAGACCGCCTGGTCGCCCTCGACGCGGAACGTCGAGAACAGCTCCGCGAGCCCCTCGTTCAGCCACGTCGGCAGCCACAGTCCGCGCGAGTGGAAAAGCTGGTGCACGTATTCGTGGAAAATCGTCTCCGCCGGATCAGCCTCCTCGTCGCCGCCGCTTTCGAGCGTCAGCGCGATCACCACCTCGTCCTCCGCCGGCACAAAGATCCCGAGCACCTCCTTCGGCCGCCCCTGGTAGAGCGGCTTGTAGGGCGTGAACGCCGCGTCCGACTTGAACACCACCACCGTCGTCCGCGGTTCGCGTCCCTGCCGCAGGCCGAAGTAGTCGAGCACGCTCGCGCGAAACTGCTCCAGCTCCGCCAGCAGGTCCTTCGAGCGCCGCTCCGACGCCGAACTGAACATCTCGAAATTCTCCGTGCGCGCGCGGATCCACGTGTCTTTCGCGGCGGCCGCCCCCGCGCTCGCCGCCAAGACCGCGAGCCACGCCATGCCGACGCGCCATGCCCGAAGCGCACGCTTTGTCATGGTCGCCAACGCAACCGTCCCTCGGCCCGCAGGCAACCGGCAAACACGTGCCGCTTCGCCGCACCGTCCGCGCCGTCCCGCCCCGTCACGTCCGCGGCCGCACCACGTTCATCGCCGCGATCAACTCCGGCAACGCCGCGCGCAGCGGCGACTCCGCCAGAAATTCTTCCGCCAGCTCCTTCCTCCCCCGCGCCCGCAGCCCGGCGTAGACGTGCAACTCGAACTGCACCCGGAGCACGTCCCGCGCGTCGCGGAGCCCGAAGGACTCCAGCAAAAAAAGCAGCGCCTCCGCGGTCGAATACCGCGCGCCGTCCTGCTGCGCCCGCAGCCAGTAGCGGCTCTCGCCCGTCATCGGCAGGCTCACGCGCCGCCCCCAGCCCGCGATCCGCTGCGCGATCGTCGACGCCTCGCTCCACGAGCCGTCGAGCAGCACCAGTTGGACGTCCTCCGGCCGCGCCCCCGCCGGCATCGGTTCGCCGCTGGGATGCAAAATCCACAACTCGCGCCCCTCGCGCCGCACCGCCTCCCGCGCCACCGCCGCGTCGTCGCGCCACACGTGCAGCCGCGCGCCCGGGCAAACCCGCGCGATCAACGCCCCCGTGCTGCTCGGCCGGAAATGCTCCCGCGCGTGCGTGATCACGTCGATCGCGAGCGGCGTCGCCACCGCGCGCTCGCCCGCGCACACGCACCAGCGCGGGGTCAGCCGGCAGCGCGGACAACGCTGCGTCGTGCCGAGGATAATTTTCCGCACCGGGCCTCCGGCCTCACGGATACTTCTGCCGCACGAAATCCACCTCGAAGGTCTGCTGCATCTGCGGCTGCGTGTATTTGCCGCTGAGCCGGTCCTCCTTGGCATCGTAGTTCAGCACATACATCGCGCCGGGGTAGCCCACGTCGTTGAGCTCGACCGCGATCTGGAGTCCTTCGGCGCCGCGCATCCAGATCGCGCGGGAGACGTTGATCGACTTCGGATTGAAGTAGCCGGCGCGCATCGTGCCGCCCGCCTCCGCCTCGCGCAGTTCGAGCACATAGGTGCCGTCGGAGCGCAGCCACTTGCCGATCATCTTCCGCACCTCGGCCGGCGCCGCCGCGGGGGCGGCCGGGGCGGCGGACGCCGCCCCGGTGGCCTTCGGGCTGCCCGTGGCCGCCGTTTCGGTCTTGCCGCAGGACGCGACCGACATCGCCGCGGCCGCGCCGCAGCACGCCGCCAGCACCGTGCGCACAGGAAGGGAAAAACGCATCCGCGACAGTGCGCAGACGCCGTGTCCGCTGGCAAGCCGCCCGGCGCGGGCCGGGTTTTCGCGACGCACCCGCGCGCCGCCCGTCACCGCACTTCGTAAACCTCGATCAGCGCCACGCCCTGGCCGCCGTCGTCCGGCGCGACGACCGCCGTGTAGGCGCCGGGCGGCAACGTCACCAGCAGCGCCGCGTCCGCCGACTGCGGCGCCAACGCAAACGCCCCGCTGCGCCGCGCCGCCTCGCGCACGTCGAGGGCATTGGGCGCCACGGTCCACCCGCGGTTCTCCGCCAGCACCGCGCCGTCCCCGCGCACCAGCGTCAGCCTCGGCGCGGCGAGCGCATCGCCCACGCCGAGCGCACGCAGCGCCGGCCCGACCGCGCGCACCAGCAGCGTCGCCGCCGCGTCGCCCCGCACCACGAAGCCCGCGATCAGCTCGCCCCCGCCGCCCGCCACCCGCGCCCGCGCGGAGAGATTGGCGAGCGTGCCGCCGCCCGCGCCGGTGTCGTAGATCTCGATCAGGAGATTGCCGCGCCCCGCGCCGCGGGCCGGCGTCGCCGCCACCATGTGCGGTCCGGCGTCCACGGCCCGCACGAGCGCCGCATCCGGACTGCCCGGCGCCAGCGCAAACGCGCCCGCCGCCGCGGCCGCCGGGCCGACCGTCGCCGCCTCCCAGTCGTCGTTCGCCGCCAGCACGGCCGCGCCGGGACCGAGCAATTCCAGCCGCGGATCCGGCAGCCAACCGGTCACGCCGAGGGGCGCCAGCCCGGGCCCGATCGCGCGCACGAGCATCGTGTCGCCCGCCCCGCGCAGCACGAAGCCGCCGATCAACGCATCCTCGCCCGAGCCGCCCGCCGCGCGCACCGAGAGATTGACGAGCTCGCCCGGCGCGACGGCCGCCACCGTCAGCGCCGCCGCCCGGCTCTCGGTGCGGCCGCGGGCATTGCTCACCGCGACGCGGTAGCTTCCGGCCTGCCCCGGTGCCACCGCCGCGAAGGTCAGCGCCGGCTGCGTCGCGCCCGGCAACGGCACGCCGTCGCGACTCCACTGATACGCCAGCCCGCCGCCCGCCGCCTGCACCTGCAAGGTCGCCGGGGCCCCCGCCGCCACCCGCACGTCGCCCGGCTCGTGCCGGAGCTGCGGCACCGCCGTCGCCGCGTCGGCCCGCTGCGGGTCCGCCAGCAGCACCGCCGACAGCACCGGCCGCTCGCTGCCGTCGCTCGGCCGCACCGTCGTGCGCCCGCCGACCACCATCGAGGTCGAGCCGCCGCCGTCGAGATTGAGCGCGCCCACACAGCCGAGCGTCCGCATCAGCGCCGCGGTTTCCGCGAGCGTCAGGCCGGACGCCGCGGGCGGATTGTCCCCTTCCACCGTCACCAGCAGCACGATGCCGTCGGCGGTGTAGCCGAGCGCCGTGCGGGCGCGCCGCGCGGTGTTGTTCACCTCGATCAGCTCCTCCGCGTCGGTCACGCGCACCACGCCGTCCTTCACCAGCATCGGCGAGCCGCCGATCGCGTCGCTCATCGTCCACGGCAGACCGCCCGCGGGAAACGCCGCCGTCGGCACCGGCTGCGGCGCCTCGTTGAGCCGGTTCGGGCTCGGCGCTGGATAAGCGTAGACGAGCGCGTTGCCCGCGCCGACGTGGTAGATCCAGTCGACCGTCAGCCGGCCCGACGCCGCCACGCCGAAGGCCGCCCGCGTGGGAAAATAGCTCGTCGCCGCGCCCTGGTAGGTCCGCGAGAGCGCTTTCACGTTGGGCGAGAGCACCTGGCCGTTCTGCTGCACCAGGCTGAACGACTGCGTGCCGCCGAAGTAGCCGCCGTTCACCGCCGCGTAAACGACGCCCGGTTCCTGCGCGGCCAGCTGCGTGGGCGTGCGCGCCCCCGGCGCGAGCACGGGCTTGAAGCGCACCGTCGGCGCCGTCGTGTCCCAGGCGAGGCAATACGCGCGCACGGGCGGCGTCGCGGCCGGAGTTTCCAGCGCGTAGAGTTGCAGGCCCTGCGCGGGAAATCCCGCCGCCCGCTCCGTCGCCACGCGCCAACCGGGCGGCAGCGGGATCAGCGTCCGCACCGCCGGGTCGTCCGGTCCGGGCGCCGGCGCGAGTCCGCTCTGCGCGACCGCGGACGCGATCACCGCGACCAGCACGGCGCCGGCCCGTCCGGTGCGGCCGACGGCGCGGAACGCCGCGGCGGCGCCGCCGGAAAGATCGCACCCCGTGGTCACGTCGCCCACGCCCGGTCGCCCGGGGCGAGCGGCAACGAACCGCGGTAGCCGCCGGGCACCGGATCATAGCGCAGCGCCTGCGTCGCGCCCGGCTCCGAGGTGAAATACCCGAGCAGCACCAGTTGCTTCACATGGCGAAACGCATCCATCGCAGCCTCGCCGCCGGTCTTCGCGCGCGTCGCCGCGGCGGCCGTCGCGGCCGATGTTTTCTCGTAGGCGGTGAGCACCGCTTCGCGCTCCGGCACCGCGAGCGTCGCGAACGCCTTGCCGTGCGCGGCCTGCGCCGCCGCCTCGATCTCGCGCAGCGCGCGACGCGTCGCCGCCGCGGCCTCGGGCGCGAAACACTCGTTGGTCATCGCCAGCACGAATCGCCCGATGCCCACCGCGCCCGCGCCGGGCGAGCCCGGCGTCGCCGGCAAAATCGTGTCGCCCACGAGCGTCGCGAGCGCCTCCTCGGCCGCGCTCCAGCCCGCCGGCGCCGGCAGCGCCGCCCAGGTGCGCTGCGGCAAGCCCGCCCACAGCGCCGCCACGCCGGCAAACCGCGCCGCCCGTCCCAGCGCCTCGCGCCGCGTCAGGTTTCCGTTCTTCGCCGTGCTCATAGGTTGCCTTTCTTGAGCTCCGCCACCGCGTGGTTCGCCGCGCGCGCCGTCAACGCCATGAAGGTGAGCGACGGGTTCTGCGTGCCCGTCGACGCCATCGCCGCGCCGTCGGTCACGAACACGTTGGGGCACGCGTGCAGCTGGTTCCATTTGTTCAGCAGCGAGGTCTTCGGATCGCGGCCCATGCGCACGCCGCCCATCTCGTGGATGTCGAGGCCCGGGTTCCGCTTGTCGTCGGTGCGGCGGATGTTCTTCGCGCCCGCGGCCGCGAGCATCGCCTCGCCCTGGTCGAGGAAGTCGCGGATCAGTTTCTCGTCGTTGTCGGTGTAGCCGACCGAGACCGTGAGCAACGGCACGCCCCACGCGTCCTTGCGCTCCGGATCGAGGCGCACGTGGTGTTCGCGCCGCGGCACCGTCTCGCCCTGCATCATCATGAAGACGCCCCACGGCCCGGGCTTGGTGATCTTCTCCTTGAAAGCCGCGCCGACGCCGCTCGTGCCGTTGCCCTGGGTCCAGCCGCTGCGGCCGGCGCTGAAAAACGTCATGTAGCCGCGCTGGAAGGCCATCTCCTGGCGCCGCACGTTGCGGAAATTCGGCATCATCACCTGCGTCGGCCGCCGGCCCGAGTA
>JBILLY010000025.1:0-15554 GCA_044375835.1 Opitutaceae bacterium | reverse complement strand
GGTAATTGTGGAACGCGAGGTAGCGCCCGAGCAGCCCGTGGTCGTCGCCGAGCCCGGCGGGGAAGCGCGCGGACTTCGAGTTGAGCAGAATGAGGTTCGTGTTGAGGCACGCGGCGTTCACGAAGATCACCCGCGCGAAATACTCCGTCGTGCGCTTCGTCTCGGCATCGACGACGCGCACGCCGCTCGCCCGGCCGGTCGCCGGGTCGTGCAGCACCGATTCCACCACCGAGTGCGGCCGCACCGTGAGTTTGCCGGTCTTCGCCGCCCACGGGAGCGTGGCGGAATTCGAGGAAAAGTAGCCGCCGAACGGGCACCCGCGGTAGCAGAGGTTGCGCGCCTGGCACTTGCCGCGGCCCTGGTCGAGATGCACCTGCTTCGGCTCGGTGAGATGCGCGCAGCGGCCCTGCACGACGAAGCGGTCCGGATACGCGCCGCGGATTTTCCCCGCCATGTGCCGCTCGACGTCGTTCATCTCCCAGGCCGGCAGGAACTCGCCGTCCGGCAGCGTCTCCACACCGTCGCGGTTGCCGCTGATGCCGGCGAATTTCTCCACATGCGAATACCACGGCGCGAGGTCGTCGTAGCCGATCGGCCAGTCGGCGATGCCGTCGCGCACCGCGCCCTCGAAGTCGAACTTGCTCCAGCGCTGCACCTGCCGCGCCCAGATGAGGGACTTGCCGCCGACCTGGTAGCCGCGGATCCAGTCGAACGGTTTTTCCTGCACGTAGGGGTGCTCGCGGTCCTTCACGAAGAAATGCTCCGTGCCGGCGTCGAAGGCGTAGCATTTTTTCGCGATCGGGTTGTCGCGCACGAGCGCGTGCGGCAGCCGGCCGCGGCCGGGCAGGTCCCAGGGGTTGTGCAGCGCCGTCGGGTAGTCCTTGAGGTGCTCCACGGGGCGGCCGCGCTCGAGCACGAGCGTGCGCAGGCCGGCCTCGCAGAGTTCTTTCGCGGCCCAGCCGCCGCTGATGCCGGATCCGATCACGATGGCGTCGTAAGTCTGGGCCTGCGCGCCGGTCGTCGTGGGGTGATTCGCCATGCGGGCAACAGCAACGCCCCCGCCCCGGAATTCAAGCGCCGGTTCGCGCCCCGCCGCCCCGCGGCATAACCCGCGCTGCCGGGTTGCCATCCGCGCACGCCGCGCCGAATGTCCGCCCCCACGCACATGTCCGGCGATCTCTCCGAACTCTACCAGCAGGTCATCCTCGACCACAACAAGCGCCCCCGGAACCGCGGCAAGCTCCCCACCGCCAACCGCGTCGCGCACGGCGACAACCCGACCTGCGGCGACCAGTGCAGCGTCTACCTGCGCCTGGACGGCGACCGCATCGCCGAGATCTCCTTCGACGGCTCCGGCTGCGCCATCTCCCAGGCCAGCGCCTCGCTCATGACCACCCAGGTGAAGGGCAAAACCGCCCCCGAGGTCGAGGCCCTGTATCAGCAGTTCCACCATATCGTCACCACCGGCGAAACGCCGGAGGAGATCAGCGACCTCGCCGCCTTCGCCGGCGTCCACACCTTTCCCGCCCGCATCAAGTGCGCCACCCTCGGCTGGCACGCCGCCCGCAACGCCCTCAAGGGCGACGCCGTTCCCGCCACCACGGAAAAGCACACCGACTGACCGCGCCGTGAATACCGCCCTCCAAGCCTCCATCGCCGCCGGCGCCGCCGCCGCGGCCGATCCCCGCGCCGCGCGCTGGCGCAACGTCCGCGCCGACTTCCCGATCCTCCACCAGCAGGTCCACGGCAAGCCCCTCGTCTACCTCGACAACGCCGCCACCGCGCAAAAACCCCGCGCCGTGATCGACGCCCTCGTCCGCTACTACGAGCGCGACAACAGCAACGTCCACCGCGGCCTCCACACCCTCTCCATGCGCGCGACCGACGCCTACGAAGGCGCCCGCGCCCGCGTCGCCACCTTCATCAACGCCGCCGACCCCGCCGAGATCATCTTCACCCGCGGCACCACCGAGAGCGTCAACATCGTCGCCCGCAGCGTCGCCGCCGGCCTCAAGCCCGGCAACGTCATCCTCTGCACCGAGATGGAGCACCACAGCAACCTCGTGCCGTGGCAGCAGGCCGCCCGCGCCAGCGGCGCCACGCTCCGCTACGTGCCCGTGCTCGGCGCCGACGCCGAGGGCGGCCTCGACCTCGCCGCGCTCGACACGCTGCTCACGCCGCAGGTCAAGGTCTTCGCCTTCACCCATATCTCCAACACCCTCGGCTGCATCAACCCCGTCGCCGAGCTCTGCCGCCGCGCCCGCGCCGTCGGCGCCCTCAGTGTGATCGACGCCGCCCAGTCGATCGGCCACGGCCCCTTCGACGCGCGCGCGATCGGCGCCGACTACGTCGCCTTCTCCGGCCACAAGATGTGCGGCCCCACCGGCATCGGCGTCCTCTACGGCCGCCGGGAATTGCTGGATGCCCTCGCGCCCGACGAGACCGGCGGCGGCATGGTCGTGACGGTCGACTACGCCGGCGCGAGATGGAAACCCGCGCCCGAGCGCTTCGAGGCCGGCACGCCCAACGTCGCCGACGCCATCGCCCTCGCCGCCGCCTGCGACTACCTCGACGCCCTCGGCCGCGCCGAGATCGCCCGGCACGACGAGACGCTCGCCGCCCTCGCCTACGAGAAACTCTCCGCGCTCCCCGGTATCCGCCTGATCGGCCCGCGCCGCGGCGGCGCCCGCAGCGGCCTCGTGAGCTTCGCCTTCGCCGACGTGCACGCGCACGACATCGTGACCTTCGCCGACGAGGACGGCATCGCGCTCCGCGGCGGCCACCACTGCAACCAGCCGCTCATGCGCAAGCTCGGCCTCACGAGCACGACCCGCGCAAGTTTCTACGTCTACAACACCGAGGAGGAAATCGACGCCCTCGTCGCCAGCCTCCGCCGCATCTTGAAGTTCTTCGGCGCGAGCTGAGTGCCGCGCCTCAGTCCGCCTGCGGCTCGCCGAGCGTCCGCTTGGCGAGGATGGCGCGCAGTTCCTTCGCGGTGAGTAGGTCTTTTTCGCGCCCGACGGCTTCCTTCGCCGCGATCAGATCCTCGAGCGACATCACGGCACAGCTTACACCGAAAGCCTCGGCCCGCCCGGCCCGCTCCTTCAGCCGAGCGAAGTCGCCCACGCCCAAAACCGAAGTGAGAATGTCGATGACGCCATGGTCGGTCCGGAGATACAGGTTTTGCAACGGCTGGCCCGGAGCCGGCACCTCGAGGAAAGACAGCTTCCGGTGCGTTTGCCGGTGCACTGGCCTGAGATCGGCCAGTGCCTTCCTGATTTTCTCCACGTTGTCAGGCGAAAGCACCGCGCAGATATCGACATCATCCGTCACATAGGCGGACCCGTGAATGACCGCGGCGTAGCCGCCGATGACCACGAATTCGACTCCGGCCTCAGCGAGCCGGCGCAGCAGATCGTGCAGCTTGTGCATACATCGCCTCCCCTGCCGCGCGCAGCGCCAGTTTGAACTCCAAGGCCGCATCGTGCTTCAGCAGCCGCTCTTCGATCGAAACCTCCAGATTGCAGTCGACCAAGCTGAGATCGAACCCAGCCCGCTCCGCCTCCGCGATCGCTGCATGTGCTTCTTCCGCCGTCATGGCCGCCACCTTGCTCCGCCCGTCCGTCGCGCGCAAAGCGTTTCTCAGCGCTGCGCCTCGAACAGCCCGACGAAGGCCTTCGGCACCACCGCCGCGCTGCGGCAGTTGGTCGCCACCAGCACCTTGGCCGCCCACTGGCTCACCTCGTCGCGCGTGATCGTGTCCATCAGGTTGCCGCGCAGCGCCACGATCTCATCCGTCTCCTCCGGGCGCTCCTGCGCGCGCATCAGCAGATTCACGAGAAAACTGTTTTCGCGGAAGGCCTGCCGCAGCTGGCTGCGCAAGATGCCGCGCGCGCCGATGAACTCGCCGTTCTGCACGCCGCGCTCCGCCAGCTCCGCGCCGATCGCAGTCACCAGCGGCGCCACGCGCGTCGAGTCGTTCGGGGCGCAGTCGATCTGCGCGCGCAACAGCGCGAACGCGGGGAACCCGTCGTAGGGCTGGAACTCCGCCGAGGGCGAATACGCCAGGCCGAGCTTCTCGCGCACCTCCGTGCGCACGCGGAGCTCGAGGATTTTCGCCAACAACTGCAGCGCCGCCTGATCGCGGATGTGCAGCGGCTCCGTCACCGGCCACGTGCCGACCACCAGGCCCATGTTCTGCTCGCCGACAAATTCGATGCGCGTGAACCCGGGATCGGCCGTCACGGCCACCGGCTTCGCCGGCGCCGCCAGCGTCTTTTTCTCCGCGCGCGGTTTCAGCGCCCCGAGCGTGCGCGCCACCGCGGACGTCACCGCCTCCTCGGTCACATCGCCCACGATCGTGGCCTCGACGTAGCCGGACGCGAACGAGGGCTCCATCCAGCGTTTCACGTCGACCACGCTCAGTTTCATGTAGTCGAGCGGCTGGCCCCAGGTGAAGCGGGCGTCGCCCTTGAACAGGTGGTCGACGAGGCTGCGCATGCCGCTGCCCATGCCGCCGGTCGACATCATGCGGCCGAGAAAGGCCTGCGCGCGCTGGTCGTTGTGCACGTAGCTGTTGAACTGCGGCGCATGCAGCATGTCGGCCACCAGCGCGAGCCAGACCTCGAGTTGCTCGGCCGCCATCATGCCGCGGAAGGTGAATGCGTCGCGGTCGCTCACATCGAGGCCGAAGTCGATCAGCCGCTCCTCGAGCAACGCGCCGAACTGCTCCGGCCGGAAATGCACCGCGCCGCTCGCGAGCAGCGTGTTGATGCCGAATTCCTTCAGCGCCGGCTTGCCGCCCGGCATCTCCAGCAGGCCGGTGCCCACGCGCACGACGGCGTGGACGAGCCCGGGCTCCTGGCGGTTGGGCACGAAATTCAGGCGCACATTGTTGCCGTAGCGCATCAGCCGCGCGCCGAGCGTCGGCAGTTCGCGCCGCTCGGCCACCGTCGTCGGCGCGTTGAACTTCGGCAGGGCGAAGGTCGGGTTGCGCCGCGTCCGCGGCATCACGTGCGCGATGCCCTGCCGCCGCGCCTTCTGCACCTCGGCCAGCACCTTGTCCGGCGTCAGTTCGAGGTCGAAGCCGCCCGAGAGGTGGAACGCCATCGTGTCCACCGGCCACAGCGCGCGCAGGGTTTTCTGCGCCTCGGCGGGCGTGAAGCGCTCCAGCCACTCGCGCATCCAGCCGAAGCGCGGACCGAAGCCGGTGAAGACCGTGTGCGTCGTGACCGACTCCGTCAGCGCCTCGCACAGCGCGCCGGGATCGAGCGTCGGGAGCTGTTCCAGCATGTGCGCGGCGAGCTTCAGCTGGCGCGCGCGGCGCGTCTCGATGTCGACGGGATCCAGCCCGCGCTCGAGCGCGAGGCGCACCGCCTGGTCGACCTCCAGAATACCTTCCTTCCAGCCCTTGGCGGGGCCCCGCACCGAGGCCATCGCGACCGCGTGGCCCATCAGCTCGTCGTAGGTGGCCTCGCCGCCGTTTTCGCGTTTCAGGCGGTCGCCGAAAACTTCCATCACGAACTGCCGCCGCTGCTTCTCGATCTGCACCTCGCGGGAATCGGGGCGCACGGGCAGCGGCGCCACGGCGGCCGCGTCGATCGCCGCGGAGCCGACGCCGTTGATTCGGAAAATGCCGGCGCGCAGCGCGCGCGCGTCGAGCTTGCCTTCCTCGCGCGCCGGCACCGGCTCCGCCGGCCGCGCCATCGGGGAGAAAATCTCCCGCACCAGCGCCTCCATCGCGCCGCGTTCGAAATCGCCCGCGCCGACGAGCACCATCAGGTCGGGCCGGTAGTTGCGGCGGTAGAAACCGAGAAACTGCTCGCGCGTGAAGGCCGCGATCTGCGTGTCGCTCCCGCCCGGCGAGCGCAGCGGAAACTGCAGGCCGCGGAAGACCACCGGCATCGACGCGAGCTGCGCGCGGTCCATCAGCGTGTCGCGGTTGCGCAATTCGGCGCGCACCACGCGGCGCTCCTGCTCGATGATGCGCGGCTCGAAACTCACGCCGTCGCCGAAGTCGCGGAAGAGCCGCAGCCCCTCGCGCAGCAGCGCGCCGTCGTTCTCGCGGAAATCCAGCCGGAAGGCCGTGTAATCGAAGGTGGTGATCGCGTTGACGTCGCTGCCGTATTCCACGCCGAGCCGCTGGAAGAGCGCGACCATGTCGTCGGCCTTGAAGTTCTTCGAGCCGCCGAAGGCGAGGTGCTCGATGTAGTGCGCGATGCCGAGCTCGTCCGGCCGCTCGTCGATCGAGCCGGCGAGCACGATCAGCTGCAGCGCCACGCGGCCCGGCACGCCGCGGTGCGGCAGGAGCGCGTAGCGGAACCCGTTGTCGAGGCGGCCCCACGCCACCTGCGGATCGGGCGCGAGCGTCGTCTTGGGCACCTCGTGCGCCCACTTGCCGCCGCGCGGCCCGGCAATCTCGGGTGTCCGGGCGGCCCGCGCCGCCGCCGCACCGATCAGGACCGCCAGCAGCAGAGCGAGGAAGGGAAACGTGCGCCTCATGAAGAAGGCCGGAACCGTGCGCGAAGTCGCCGCAAGGGCAACCCTGCGCTGCGGCGACCGCGGCGCCGCGACGCACCGCGCCGGCACGGGGTGGTCGCGCCAAGAGTCGATTCAGCCTGCGGCCGACGGATCCGGTGCGCGCACACCGCACTCGAAGGTCGAAGGAAGCCGGACCCGCCGAACGTGCGGCGCGAACACGGAACTTCAACGCCGGCGTGCTGCCCGGCGACCGGCGGCCAGGAGCGCGGCGAGACCAGCGAACGCGGCCCACGCCGAGGGCTCGGGGATGGCGGCGAGGTCGGGCGTCACGCGGCCGAGGCCGTCGATCTGGCCCGGTGCGCCGCCGTAGTCGGCGAAGCGCAGGAGCCCCAGTTGCTGCGTCGTCAACGCCGCCGCCGTATTACCGAACTGCAGCAGGTTCAGCGACGAGTTGTAGTTCGCGACCGTCACCGGGCTGTGCCACGGCAGCCCCGCGCTGTCGCCGAACACCAACGTCGCGGTGCCCCGTCCGAAATCGATCGCCGAGACCGCGCTGACCGACAGCGAGGCGAGCGTCTGCGACAGGCCGCGAAGCGCGAGCGTGCCGCCGCCGAGGGTGAGCGCGCTGCCCGACGGCAGCGCCTGCGCGGTGCCGAGCGCGAGCGTGCCGGCGAGCACGCGTGTCGGGCCCGTGTAGGCGCCCGCGGCGTCCACGGTAAGCGTGCCGACGCCGGATTTGGTGAACGACGCGACGTTCTCGACGCGACGAAGCGAGCCGGCGGCGGTCGTATCGAACTCCACCGCGAAACCCTCGCCGAACAACGTCTCGAAAAAGTGGAGACCGCCGTCCACGAGCGACCGGAACGCGGTCGCGGCGCCGAGTTCGACGGGGTCGCGGTAGATCTGCGCGCCGGTCGTGCGCACGAGGCCGCCGGCGACGACGGTCTTGCCGCCGGCGTCGGTCTCGAGCGCGGCGAGCGGCACGCTCGCGCCGACCGCTCCGGCGAAGGTGAGCACACCGGCGGTTTCGACCGTCAGACCGTGCCCGCCGTCGAGCGCGGCGGCGAACGCGACGTCCCGTTCCGTCGCGCTGGCGCTGCGCAGCACGGTGGAGCCGGTGAGGGTTTGCGCGGTGCCGTAGGGCTGGTGGCCGACGGTCACGATCGTGCCGCCGGCGAGCGGCAGGAGCGTCGCGGCGAGTTCGAGGTGTTCGAGGGTGAAGCGGAAGGGCGCGACGCCCACGGTGCCGCCGCCGATGTTCCAGCCGGCCACGGTGGCGGGCGCAAAACCCGCCGGCCACGCGCCGAGCGTGATCTGCACGCGCGTGAAGTCGGTGCTCGAAAACGCGGACGCGGGCGCGGAGACGACGGTGGTATTGAGCGTCGCGTCCTCGAGCTGCACGACGAGCGCGGCGGCGGCGTTGCCGGCATCGCGCCGCGCGGTGAGGCGCAGGTAGCCGAGCGCGGAGGCGTCGATCGCGAGGCCGGACGCGCCCCAGCCGTTGAGGTCGAGGGCGCTGCCGCCGACGGTGATCGAGGTGGCGTTGCGCTGCACCTGGCCGGGCCAGGAAAACACGTCCGTGATCGTCCCGCTCGCACCGGTCTGGTTGAAGGTGTCGAGCACGACCGTCTGGGCCGCGAGCGGCAGCGCCGCGAGGCCGAGCGCGGAGCCGGCGCGGCGGAGGAATGCGGCGAAGCGGGGCACGGGAGACGGCCGGCGCGACGCGGTCAGCTGCCCGGCGCGGGGAAGCTCACGGTCTTGTCGTCGTTGCTCGTGCCGGCGGCGCGGCGCTGGACGAAGACCGGCGTGCCCGCGCGGATGACGAAGTTGTCACGGTCCGCGGTGGGATCGCCGACTCGCTGCCAATGGCCGGCGGCGGTGTTGTAGAAGAAGCTGAACCACGAGGCGCCGCCCCAGACGAGGAGGATGTCGGCGTCGCCCGCATCGGCGGCGCCGCGCCAGCCGGCGGTGCGCGCGCCGCTCTGGAGCGCGAGGGCACCGAGCGTGATGTCGCCGGCCTGCATGGTGGCGAGAAACGTGAGCGCGTTCTGGGTGCGGGCGTGCACGGCGCGCTGCGGGGTGGCGAGCACGCGGCCGACCACGGCCAGGTCCAGCGGGGTCGTGCCGCGGCGGGTGAGCATCACGCCGCGGTCGGGCCGCAGCAGGAAGTGGTTGCGCGTCGGGTCGGCCGCGGTGTCGGTGGTGGCGGCCCAGCGACCCCAGGCGGTGTTGTAGTAGAAATTCAACCACGCGCCGCCGCCCCAGACCTGCACGAGGTCGGCGGTGAGCGGGTCGGCCGAACCGTGGACCACGAGCGTATCGCCGGGCGCCGTCGTGCCGAAGAAGGTGGCGAGCGTGTCGGCCGGGATAATCTCGAAGGAAGTGCCGGTCGGGCCGACGGCGAGTCCGAGGGAATCTGGCGCGACGCCGTCGTCGGCGACGTAGAGCCGCGTGGCGGTGTTGTCGGGGGTGCCGATCCGGAAGAGACGACCGGCCTGCGCGCCGGAGGTGAGGCGCACGAAATAGGGCGCGGCGGCGGTCGAAAACGCGCCGGGCGTCCACGCGGCGGCGGAGTTTTCCAGCCAGTTCGGGCCGACGGCGGTGAGCCGGCCGACGGTGCCGGGCAGGCTGGAGACATCGGCGTCGAACGGGATCGAGAACGAGCGCGACTGGCCCGACGGGATCGTCTGCACGAGGAAGCCGACGGGGCGGGATTTCTGGTCCTGCGCGCGCGCGGGCGCGAGCAGCAGCGCGGGCAACAGGAGCAGCGCGAGACGGCGGAGGCGGCGGGCCGGGGAAGCGGAGGCGTGCATGGCGGGGAGCGCGGATCAGTTGCCCGAGTGCGAATAGGTGCGGAGGAAGAGCTCGATGTCCTTCACCGAAGCCACGAGGCGGTTCAGGCCCTCGGCTTCGTTGGAGTAGAGCATGTAGGCGGGAATCACGATCTTCCACCCGCTGTTCCAGACGCTGCGGCCGACGAGGCGGGTGTTGGTGAATTCCGCGGGCACGGAGCTGTAGAAGAACGCCGGATCGGCGACGGGGCGGAAAGCCTGGTGCTTGCGGAGCACCCAGGGTTGCTCGCTGAGCGTGCCGTTGGCGTTGTAGAACTGCGTCGTGGAAAACGCGGTGGCGCCGAGGTTGAAGGGCAACGGCAGGGCCTGGTCGGCGACTTTCCAGCCGCGGACCTCGGCGGTGTCGCCGAGCGGCGGGGCGCGCATGTAGTCGGTGCCGGTCGGGATGAGGTAGAGGTAGGGCGTCGCGCTGAGGGCGTTGGGCGTGGAGCCGAAGACGACCGGCGTCGTCGAGCCGGCCTGGAGCGGATCCATGCCGATGTAGCCGCGAAGGGCGACGCCGACGGCGTAGATCTTGGTGGCGAAATTCGAGGCGGTGAACGTGTGGTCGCCGTCGACCAGCGGCAGGCCGAAGAAATTCTCGCCGTGCTGGATGGAGGTGCGGAACGGAATGATGATGCCGGGGACGGCGGAGCCGTCGGGCTTCTTCAGGTTGCGGCACTGGGCGGCGACGTCGGGGTCGGCAAGGAGGTTGGAAACGACGTGCTGCTCGAGCGTCTGCTGCCACGCGGCGTCGTCGTCGGTGCGCGACGGATCGTCGAGCAGGCGGAAGAGTTCGCGGCGGAGGGAGAAGAGGGTGCCGTTGGTATCCGGGTTGTTGATGCCGAGCCGGCCCTTGGCGACGGACCAGTCGGCCTGGAGGCGGGCCATGGAGCCGGCGAGGCCGGCGTCGCCGCTGGTGCTCACGGTGGCCTGCGGCGCGCCGCCGGTGAGGTCGCCGAGGGCGCGGGAGGCGACGATCTTGTTGATCGCGTCCTGGCCGGTGGCGGAGCCGAGCAGACCGGTCTCGTAGTCGTAACTCTTGGCGGCGAGGTAGGTGTAGCGGGACGCGAGATCGAAGAGTGAACGGTATTGCTCGAGGGCCTCGTTGCGGAAGGTGCGGAAGGTGACGTCCTTCGTGCGGAAGCCCTGGATGAGGGCGGCGGCGCGCTGGCGGAAGATCTCGCGCTCGGACTGGATGCGCTGGCCTTCGGCGATCTCGGCGCGGGCGCGCTCGGTGGCGCGCTGGAGGTTGGCGGCGACCTGCGCGAGCTCGTAGTAGTGCTGCATCAGGTCCTGATACATGAGCCCGAATTCGTAGGAGGCCTGCGACTCCTGGTAGTTGAAGCCGAGTTCCTCGATGCGGAACTCGAGGTTGCGCTGCACGAGGGCGATCTGGGTGTCCAGCGAGCCGGCGGCGTTGGTGGCGGCCGTGCTGAGGAGCCGCATGATGCCGGCCTTGGTCTTGAGCGTCGCGAGGATGCCGCCGCGCACGCCGGAGGTGCCGTCGTTGGACATGCCGACGACCTTCGGCGGGGTCTCGGCCGCGGCGGGAGCGACGTCCGAGACGGTTTCGGCCTTCGACTTGAGATAGTCGCCGAGGCCCTTGAGGGCGGACTGGGCGAGCTTGAGATTCTTGGTGGTGGTGCGCGCGTCGGCCTGGGCATCGAGGCGGGCGAGCCGCGTTTCCACGAGTTCGAGGAAGAGTGCGTGCTTCTGTTTGAAATTCTCCTGCTTGGCGGCGAGGCGGGCCCGGGAGCCGGCGACGGCGATGCGGGCCTGCTCGACCTCGGCGAGGGCCTGCTGCAACGAACCGACCACGGCGCGGGTGCCCATCGAGGCGCCGCCGAGCCATACATCGGAGAACTGGGCGTAGCGGCTGGGCTCGAAGGTAAAGGTGCGGATCGCGCTCTCGCCGTCGTAGGCGCGCTGGATGTCCTGCATGTGCAGGGAGGTGAACGTGCGGATGTTGACGCGGGTGGGGACGGTGACGGTGAGCGCGGCCGTCGAGTCGACAAAGGCGGCTTCGCGGCCGCCGGGCCGGTCGATGATGAACCACTCCTGCAGGTCGGGGCCGGTGTAGCCCTGGTCGTAGGTGCGGCCGGCGCCGATGCTCGCCGCGTAGGGCGTGCCGTAGAGGTCGATCAGCCGCTTCACGAAGGCGCGCTCCTGGTCGACGATGGCGGCGTTGTCGACGGCCAGCTTGTTTTCCTGGTTGCGGAGCGCGCGCGTCATGCGGGCGGCCTGGTCGAAGGCGCCCTTGGCGTTGAGGACGGCGCGGAGGGAGCGGTCGTAGATCTGCTCGAAGTGGGATTTGCCGCCGCGCAGTTCGGTGGCGGAGATGTCGAACGCGATCGCGCCGGCGGCGAGGCCGAGGGGATTCAGGTGGGCGTTGGCATTGTCGATGGTGTTTTGGAAACTTTCGCCGGCGGCGGGGAGTTCCTGCAGGGCGACGACGGTCGTGCGGTCGATGATCTGGACGCCGGTGTGCTGCGGGTTGTTGTCCTTGTCGGGCAGGAGGGCGTTGCCGGCGACCCAGTGGTAATACGAGCCCTGCGCGGCGCGGGAGGCCCACTCGTCGACGCCCCATTGGCGAACGGCGCCGGTGGAGGAATTCACTTTGCCGTCGCGCAGATGCGACCAGCCGGCGGCCGGATCTTCCTTGAAGACTTGCCGCTGGGTCAGCGCGAGCACCTGCTGCGCGGTGCGCGAAAGGTTGGCGGCGGCCTCGGCGAATTTGCGCTCGTCGTAGTAGTCGACGGTGACGGCCTGGCCGAGGACGGTGACGGCCTCGGCGCGCGGCGTCCAAGAGAAGTTCGGGTTGGTGAGGAGGCCGTAGTAGCCCTTGAGCGCGGTGAGGTAGTGGCCGTAGGCGTCGCCGTGGCCCTGCGGGAACATGTATTGGGCGTCGGCGGCATCGAGCTTGCCGTCGGCCGTGGGCGCGCCGGCCTTCTCGCGGACGTTGTAGTTGACCGCGTAGAGGGCTTCGCCGGCGGCGATGCCGCGGGTGTAGTTCCAATACAGCCGGTTGTAGGCGGGCGAGACGGCGACGCCGGGGGCGAGGAAGTCGTCGCGGCCGCGGAGCAGCGCGAGTTCTTCCTCGATGACGTTGGCCACCTGGCCCTCGAAGGAGAAGCGGGCGGTGGACACCTCGGTGGCGGCGTTGGACTCGTCGAAGGAGATGGTGGGATTGGCGGCGTCGGCGTAGGCCTCGTGACCGAGGAGCGTGTAGAGGTCGTTGAGGTAACCGGCGGCGAGGAGCAGGGCGTCGTTGGCCGCGCCGTAGTCGTAGCCGGCCTCGATGCTGAGCGCGCGGGCGCGGTTCAGGACCGTCTCGTAGATTTCGATCAGGCCGAAGCTGTTGATGTTTTCCAGGGTGAGCGCGATGTCGCCCTCCCAGCGCTTGCCGGCCTGGGTCAGCACGGAGACGTCGGTGTTGACGGCGTTGTTGTAGAGGTCGCCGACGCGCTGGTTGAAGGGATTGATGCCGGCGAGGACGCGTTTGACCCAGCCCTCGACGAGCTTCGGCGGCAACCAGCGCGACCACGCGGTGCCGGCGACACTCGCGGTCGAGGCCTTGGGGCGGTAGCGCAGCGTGAAGTAGTTGTCGCTCAAGACGAGGAGCGGCGTGCTGAGCGGGCTCGAGGCGGAGCCTCCGACGGTGGCTTCGTTGGTGAGCGTGCCGTTGGGCAGCTGCCACGGCGAACCGACGACGGCGACGAGGTCGGTCTCGGTCGAGGCGTGGAGCCGGAAGTCGAAGCCGGAGGCGACGCCGGCGTCGGCCGTCGTGTAGAGGGCGATCTCGATGCGGTTCGGGCCCTGCTGGAAAAAGTTGGGCTCGAGCCGGAATTGCTTCGGGAGGGCGCCGGAGGCGAGCAGGCCCGTGGCGGCGGCGGTCGAGGTGAAGCCGGCGGGCGCCTGGTGGGCGAGCGCGGCGACGCCGTTGACGTAGAGGACGAAGCCGGTGAGGTCGGCGACATCGGCGCTGAACACGATCTCGGCGGGGACGCCGGCGCTGAGGTCGAGACCGCCGGGGGCGCGGTAGACGAAGCCCGGCAGCGTGACGCCGATGGTGGCGGAGCCCGCGGGCCGGATGGCGGCGGAGCGCGGCAAGGTGACCGGGGTGGCGGCGCCGTATTCCGCGGCCGAGGGCAGCGCGGCGGCCGGCGCGGCGACCTGCGACCAGGCGGTGCCGAGGCGGTTGGTCATCGCATAGGAATAGGTCGCGGGGGCGCGACCGTCCTGCGGCGGGGCGTAGCGCCACTCGAACTCGTAGTCCTCGGGCCGAGCGGCGAAGTCGCCGCTGTGGCGCAGCGTCACCTGCTCGTCGAGGGGATTGAGCGAGGGCAGGACCTTGAGGTCGCCGGTGTAGAGCTGGGGCGTGACCTGGAAGACTTTGACGGCGACGGGCTCGCCGGCGGGGGTGAACGCGCGGCCGTTGCCGAAGACGAGCGTGACCCAACCGCTCCCCTTGCCGGTGGCGGTGAGGGCGTAGTCGACGACCGCCGTATCGGAATTCTGGATCGCGGCGAGGGCCACGGGACCGACCGAGACGGGAGCGCCGTCGGACTTGAAGCTGCCGGCCTTGGCCGGGTCCTCGACGAAGGTCTCGACGCGCGCCACGAGCTGGTCGATCGCCTCGAGCCACTGGGGCCGGGCGGTGTCGGCGGCGCCGGGCAGCGCGCGGAGGGCGGCGAGATCGGCGGCGGAGAGAACGTTGAGCTGGACGTAGTCCTCGCCGGCGGCCTCGTCGACGAACTTGCCGAGGAGGACGAGCGTGCCCTTGGGGCCGCGCGACGGATCGAAGTAGAACCGCGGCTGCAGATGGGGCGCGAGGCGCTGGAAGTAGGTTTTGCCGCCGGAACTCGTCGTGAGGACCGACGTGGGCAAGGCCGCGAGCTGGCCGGCACCGCCGAGCGCGAAGGTCTTTTCCCGGATCGGATCGTGGAGGACGACGCTCGGATTGGTGGCGCCGCGGGTGGCGATCGACTGCTGGTAGAGCACGACGGCGCTCGACTGGGAGATGACGTCGGGCAGGCCGAACTTCGGCAGCGTGAGCGTCTCGGCGACGCGCAGCTGCGGGGCATTGTCCGGCCAGACCGGGCGGTAGGTGACGGCGAGGGAGGTGCCGGTCACCGGGTCGCCGACGTAGGCATTGTCGGCGATCGGCCGGAGATACGGCAAAATCGTCCCGACCGCGGGCTGGCTGGCCAGGCCCGGGACGAAGAAGCCGTCGCGCATCGTGTAGTAGAACTGCATGCGGAACGACGGGCTGCCGTGGTCGTGCGGACCGCGGTAGACCCAGTGCTGGCCCTTGCGGTCGGCGAAGGTGAACGCGGTGTAGTGCGCGGGGCCCTGGTGCGCGGTGTCGGGAGTGCCGGCGATCTCGGTGTTGCGCGTGACGCCGCGGCTGTCGACCGGCTGCGGGAGGATGGCGAGCGGCATCGGCGGCTGGACTGGCGTGCCGGCGACGAGCGGGTAATCGAATTTCACCGTCGCGGTCTCGCGCACGATGCGGAACACGCTCATCGCGGGCCGATTGTCGGCCACGGCGGTGTAGCGCAGGAGGGCGAAGGGCTGCGAGGTGTAGCGGGTCGGGTCGGCGGACGTGTCGTTGAGGTCGTCGCGCAACGCGTAGATGCGGCCGTTGAGGACGAGCGCGTGCTCCTCGTTGGGGTTGAAGCCGGGGAGCGTGCGGTCGTTCTGGACGTAGAGGCGGCCGGCGATTTCGGCCGGCGAGAGGTCGCCGGAGCCGGCGTTGGACGCGAGGACGATCTCGGGGGCAGCCGCCGGGTAGGAGACGGTGTAGCGGCCGACTTTGGCGGCCGTGTAGAACGGCTGGAAGGCGGCGCTCGGCGGGGCGACGGCTTTGAACCACCAGACCTTGAGGGTGTTTTTCCCGGGGAGAGCGTTGACCGGGATGATGGCGCCGGAGGCGGCTTCCTCCACGCCGACGGCGAGGGGATTGCGGTAGGCGTCGACAACGTAGGCGTCGCTCAGATCGGTGCCGGACACGATGTGGCCGGCGACGGCGTAGTCGGCGCTCGGGCGCTCGATGCGGGAGCCGACGGTGGCGGACGCGAGCAGCGGCGCGGCGCCGTCGCCCTCGAGGAAGCCGGGCCGCGCGTCGATCTGCGTGTAGAGGCGGACATACCAGACCTCGCTGCCGGTGCTGAAGCGGAGGAGCGAGCGATTGACGCCGTCGCCGCCGGCGACGAGGCCGAGGGTGAGACGCTGCGTCGA
>JBILLY010000810.1:0-2996 GCA_044375835.1 Opitutaceae bacterium | reverse complement strand
CTCTGGGCGCCGTCGTCCTGAAACACGACCTGCGGGAGCTGGCCGCTGGGGAACATGAGGCCGTTGGCGGTAGTCGTGCCGCCGGGGGGCACGGTGTGGTGGGCGTAGGCGTTGAGCGCGGTGGGCCAGACGATGGCGTAGGCGTTGCGGGCCTTGGGCCAATACAGGTTGATCGGCGCGGCGGAGGTGCCGGCGATGGCGGCATCGGAACGCTCGAGCCAGAAGAAGACGACGCGGTCGGGGCTGGAATTCTCCCGCTCCGCGAAATACTCGGTGACGCCGTCCGGGCGGGTGTTGGTGCCGTAGTAGGCCTGGCCCTCGGGGATCAGCGATTCGACCGGCGAAGCGAGCCACTCGAGGTTGGGGTTGGCGGGCAAGCGCGCGCCCGCGGCATCGCGGGGCACGATCTTTTCGCCGACGGCGACCTCGGCGTTGACGGTGGGCGCGATGCGCTGGATCTCGACGATGTCGGCGCCGAGGAAGGTGTGCACGGTGGAGGAGCCGGCTTTGAGGCGGCCGAGGTATTCGACGAGGATGCGGCCCTCCAGATTGTAGGCGCGCAGTTGCCCGAGGCCGCTGGGTTTCTCGAACCAGAGGGTGCGTTTCTCGGCCGGGGCGGTGGCGTTGGGCTCGGTGCTGGTGGAGACGCCGACCGGCTTGTATTCCTCGGCGACCGTCGCGGGGAAGAGCGCGTTGTAGACCGGGTTGACGGTCTCGATGTTGCCGAGGGGGATGTTGACGAGCGGGCCGTTGAAGCCGCGTTCGGTCCAGAAAATCGTGCGGGTGGGCCGTTGGGTCGTGGACGAGACGGCGAAGGTCTCTTCGCGGAAACGGTAGCGCAGCGTGGTGTCGGAGCCGCTGGCGACGGGGACGCGCGTCACCCACGTGATGGCCACGCGGCCGGCCTGCGAGGCGAAGACTTTTTCGGCGTGCGGACTGTAGTAATAATTCAGCGCGGTGCCGGCGGCGATTTTGGGCGAGGCGTCCTGCGGGCCGGCCGGATGGGTGAAGTTCTCGCCGGGCTGGACGGGCTGCGCGCGCCAATAGGAGGAGTCGGCGGCGAGCGGTGCGCCGGCATCGTCGGTGTTGGGCGGGACGATGATGTCGCCGAAGAGATAACGCGGCGCGCCGCTGGCAAACACCCCGCCGAAACCGGCCCGCAGGTGCACGATCACCGTGCCGGTCGGCGTGCTGGTGCCGGCAACGACGTAGACTTGGCTGACGTAGCGGGTGGCGAGCGCGGAGTCGGCGTTCAGCGTGGAGCTGCCGCCGGAGGTGGGCACGACACCCGCGAATTGGGGCTGGGTCGGGAGAATCGGCGGCGTGTTGTCGGCTTCGTTGGGCACCGTGGTGCGGTGGAGCGTGCCGAAGGAGCCGGACTTGATCTCGAATTGGGCGTGCGCGGCGGCGGCACCGAAAGCGAGCGCGAGAAAGGCACCGGCGAGGGCGCGGGCCGAGGAGAGGAAGCGCGGGAGCATGGCGGGGCGGTTCAGCGGTCCGAGACGATGATGCGGGCGGAGACGTCGGTGTGCACCGCGGCCCAGATCCTGAATTTGTTGTAGGTCGGCTTGTTCGTGACGGTGCCGCCGGCGTAGCTGCCGGTGGCGCCGGCGAGCGCGATGGTGAAGCTGGAGCGGTCGGGAATCGCGGTGACAACTTTGTCGCCGGTGGGGTCGCCGGCGCCGGAGAGGCCGGTGATCGTCACGGTGTCGCCGACCTGGATGGCGTGCGGGAAACGCAAGACGACGGTGAGGGTGCCGCTGCCCGGCGTGGCGCTCACGATGTCGGTGGTGATCGGCGGGCCGCCGGCGTTCACGTTGGAGGCGTTGTTGTCCTGATTCTGATTGAACGGCGCCGGATTGCCGGGACGCAGCGAGCCGGGGAAGTAGCTGTAGAAACTGATCCAGTGGTGGCCCGACTCGAAGATGTTGTCGCCGTTGTTGGATCGTCCCGAAGCGGCCCAGGTGGTCACGCCGAGACGAAAATTGGACCCGACGACATTCTCGAAGAAGAGGTTGCGCGCGCGGCACCAGATGAGGTTCGGGTAGTTCGGGTCGTTCACGAACCCGGGTTGCGTGATATACACCGCCACCCTTCCGGTCCGCCAGTCGCTGTAGGTGAGGTTGTGCTGGGCAATATAGGAGATGATGCAGCCATCCGCGTCGTTGCCCCATTCGGCAAGATCGATGGGGAAGAGGAACCGCCCCTTCGTGCGTTTGGTGACGTAGTCCGGATCGATGCCCTGTTCGTAAACCGTGCGGCCGCGTGAAACCGAGTCGCGGGTCGCCGCATCCATATGGGAATAGCCGATCGCGCCCGCGGCGAGGATGGCGCCGTCCACGGCTCCGGTGGCGAGGTCCGCGGCGGCCACCGAGCCATCGACCAGCTTGGTGCTGTCAACCGAGTTCGCGGCGAGCTTTGCCGGGCCGACGGCCGCGTCGGCCAACTTGGCGGTCTCAACCGCGCCGACGGCAAGATCCGCGGCACCGATCGAACCGTCGACGAGCTTGGCGGAGGTCACGGCGTCGGCGCCGACCTTCGCGAGCGTGACGGCGCCGGCGGCGAGCTTGGCGGCGTCGAGGGAGGCGCCGGCAAGCTTCGCGCCGGTGACCGCGCCGTCGGCAAGTTGCGCCGTGCCCACGGCGCCCGGAGCCAGCTTGGCCGAGCTGACCGTGGTGTCGGCGAGTTGGGCGGTGCCGACGGCGTTGCCGGCAATCTTGGCGCCGGTGACGGCACCGGCGGCGATCGCGGCGGCGTTGACGGCGTTGTTCGCGATCGCCGCCGAGGTCACGGCGCCGGCGGCGACGGACTCGGCAACCTGCGCGCGCAGGCCGAAGGCACTCGCGACGATCTGCTGACGGGGCGAGCCCTCGGGGTCGTTGGTGAGGACGCCGTCGCCGTCGTCGATGGTGATGCCGAGGACGCGCGTGGCGCCGCCGAAGACGGCGCCGGAGAGGGAGGTCTAGGGATTGCCCACGTCGGCGGCGACCGGGTTG
>JBILLY010000292.1:0-5998 GCA_044375835.1 Opitutaceae bacterium | reverse complement strand
TCTTCCCGATCGTGGCGGCCGGCACGTTGCGCGCCGGCAACGGCGGCGAGCGCGTGCGCCTCGACCTCAGCCTCGGCGTCGATGCCAACAACGACGGCCTCCCCGATGCGTGGCAGGAGTGGCAGCTCTATCAGGCGGGTCGCCGCCCGGGCCAAGCCGGCTGGGACATCAATCAAATCACGCGCGACGGCGATTTCGACGGCGACGGCACCTCGAACTTTCTCGAATACCTCGCCGGCACCTTTGCGACCGACGCCACCGAGCGCTTCGAATTGCGCCTCACCAACAAGACGGCGACCACGGTCGCCTTCGAGTTCTACGCCATCACCGGCAAGGTCTATGGTCTCGAGCAAAGCGCCGACCTGCAGACTTGGACTCCCGCGTCGTTCGCGTTCACCGCCGGCGGCGCGACCGTCAACCTCCACAAAGCCACCGCCATCGGCGTGACGCCGCTCTACACCACCGTGGCCGCCGGCGAATCCCGTTTCTACCGCCTCACCGTCCGATGAAAATCCTACTCGAACTGGCTGAGAGTTTAGGGCTGAGAGCCGAGAGCCGACCCCCCCTCGGGCAGTCGCGCAGCCCTCGGTTGGTGCTCTCAGCTCTGGCCTCTCGGCTCTCAGCGTCTCTCGTCGTCGCCCTCGCGCTGCTCGCGCCCGCCGCGCGCGCGCAGTGGCAGACCACCACCTACACGCTCAAGGGCGGTTGGAATGCGATCTACCTCCACGGCGAGGCGACCTATGCCAGCATCGACAACCTCCTGCTGAACGAGACCAACATCCGCTCCGTCTGGCGCTGGAATCCGAATCCCAACCTCACCCAGTTCAGTTCCTCGACGCTGATTCCGCCCAACACCCCGACGCCGGAGTGGAGCAGTTGGACGCGCAACGGCACCGCCAACACCCTCTCGTCGCTCTCCGGGCCCGCGGCCTACCTGATCGAGTGCGAGGGCAACGCGACGAACACCTACGTCTTCAACCTCGTCCAAAAAGTAGTGCCGCCCGGCAACACCTGGGTGCGCAACGGCGCCAACCTCCTCGGCTTCCCCACGCGCAACGCGACCGGCTACCCGACGTTGGCGAACTATTTCGCCACCTTCCCCGTGGCGATCGCGGCCAACTCGAAGATCTACCGCTACGCCGGCGGTCCCCTCGGCGCGGGCAACCCCATCCAGGTCTTCTCGCCCGCCGCCGAGCCGCTCGACCGCACGCAGGCCTACTGGTTCGAGGCCGCCGTGACCGCGAATTTCTACGCGCCCATCGAGATCAGCTCCTCCGTGCTCGAGGGCCTCGTGTTCGGGCGCAACGGCTCGCTCATCACCGTGCGCGTGCGCAATCGCACCGCCGCCGCCGTCACGCTCACCGCCGCGCCCGCCAATTCCGCCGCGGCCCCCGTCGGCCAGGATCAGGTCACCGGCCCCGTGCCGCTCACCTACCGCACCTTCAACCCGACCACCAACGCCTACGAGTTTCGCGCCGTCACGGCCGGCAACCCCGTTGCCGTCGTCGTCGGCCCGCAGTCTTCGCTCGAGCTCAACTTCGGCGTCGATCGCGCGCAGGTCACGGGCACGCCCGGCACCCTCTATGCCTCGCTCCTGCGCTTCACCGATGGCGGCAATCTCATGGATGCCTATCTGCCCGTGAGCGCCCGCGTCACCTCGCTCGCCGGCCTTTGGATGGGCGATGTGACGGTGAGCAACGTCGTCAACCGCACGCCCGCGCAACGCTTCACCGCCGACATCACCCGCACCACCGGCACGGTCGTCACCCTCACGGGCGGCGGCGGCACCGGCGCCACCGCCACGGCCACCGTCTCCCCGACCGGCGTTGTGACCGCGCTCACCGTCGTCGCCGGCGGCACCGGCTACACCTCCGCGCCCACCGTTGCCTTCACCGGACCTACTGGCGCCAACGCCGCTGCGACCGCCACGATCGGCGGCGGCGCCGTGACCGGACTCACGATCACCAATGGCGGCACCGCCTATACTCCGCGCGTGGTCGCCGCCGAAGCCGGCGTGCGTGCCGTGCAGGGCGGCACCGCGAGCCTCACGCCCGTGAAACTGCCCGTCGGCACCGCCGGCACGCTCACCTACCAATGGAAAAAAGACGGCGTCGTCATCAGCGGCGCCACTTCGGCGACGCTCGCGCTGAATCCCACCGAGATCACCGAATCCGGCGCGTTTGGCTCCACCACGCCCCGCTCGTATCCGCTGCGCGTCATCCTCCACGTCGACAACTCCGGCAATGCCCGCCTGCTCTCCCAGGTCTTCATGGGCAAGCTCGACGCCAGCCCGAACAACTTCGGCATTTGCACGACCGAGGCCGGCCTCAAGCAGAGCGACAAAGGCAACGCCCGCCGCTTCGCTGTCGCCCACCTGCCGCCCCAGGCTGTGATCGCCGATGGCTCCGGTGCGGTCGCGTTGGGCCAGACGCTCGTGCGCACGCTCACGATCGCGCACAACGCCCCGACCAACCCCTACGTCCACACTTACCACCCCGACCACGACAACCGCAACGCGCGCTTCGAGGGAAATCTCCCCGCCGGCGTGGAGAGCCCGACGATTTCGCGCCAGCTCTCGTTTGAGTTCACCCCCGCGCCTCCGAGCGGCTCCAGCGCGCAGGGGTGGGGGAGCAGCGTCATCGGCGGCAACTACGCCGAGACGGTGAGTGGCCTCCAAAAGAATCCATTGACCGTGACGGGCACCTTCGAACTCCGCCGGGTGAGCGAGCTCGGCGCCATCACCGTCGGCAACCAGCTTATCAACTGACCGCCCGCGCCTCCCCATGAAAACGCCCCCGTTCAATGTTCAACGGCTGTTCCGGAAGGTTGGAGCGAGCGTGCTCGCGATGGTTTCCCGCGTATCCCGCTGCCTCCCGTCGCCCCGGAGCGGCGGCACTCCTGCCGCCGCCCCGACGGACCGGCGGCTTTCCCGCCGCCGCACCCTCCTCCGCGCTCTCCCCGTCACCCTCTTCCGCCCCGCCCTCCTCACTCTCGCTCTCAGTTTCAGCCTCACTCCCGCCGCCCACGCCCAATTTGAAATGCGCGGCGCCGGGTTCAACCGCCTCTACGCGCCCTTCGCCGTTTCCGGGGCCAGCTCGCCCCTCGCGGGCCTCACCCTCACCAACGCCGGCACCGGCTACTCCTCCGCGCCCACCGTCGTCATCTCCGCGCCGTCCAGCGGCACGACCGCGACCGCGACCGCCACTTTCGCGGGCGGCGTCGTCACGGGCTTTGTGCTCACCAACGCCGGCTCCGGCTACACCTCGCCCCCCACGATCACCATCACGGGTGGCGGTGGCACCGGCGCCACGGCTCTGGCCGTGTTTCGCGCCGTGCCGATTGGCACCGGCGACGGCACCACCACGCCGCAGTTTGCCGGCCTCGCCCTGAACGGCGCCGGTGCCGCGGCGCGGTCCACCAGCGCCACGCTCTCGGCACGCTATTCCGCGCAGATCTACCTCATCCCCGGCACGGGCACGCCGTCGGGTGTCGCGCTCGTGCATTTCCGCGGCGTCATGGGCGGCACCTTCGCCGCCGGCGTGCCGCGCTACAGCTTCGGCGATGTCATCGCACCCCCGACCACGCAGGACGGGGGCGTCCTCGCGGCCGATGCGTCCTATTGGCGCTCCTTCCCCGTGAGAGTCGGCGAGACGTTCTCGCAGGCGTCCGCTCCCACCAGCAACACCCCCATCGCGCTCACCATCGCCTCGATCAAGGTCACCGCCGGCGGCAGCGGCTACACGTCCGCCCCCACGGTGACGTTGAGCGGCGGCGGCGCCACCACTCAGGGCACGGCCACCGCCGTCATCACGCAGGGCGTGGTCACCGCGATCACACTCACCGCGCCGGGCGCCGGTTACACGTCGCTCCCCGCCGTCACGATCACCGGCGGCGGCGGCGGTGGCGCGACGGGCGAGGCGGTTGCGCCGGCCGTGGCGTATTACTACAGCCCCCATGCCGACAAAGTGTTTGCCTCCCAGGCCGGGCGCGTGTCGGTCACTTGGGTCACGCGCGTGCCGGTTGCCACCGTGGCCGATCCCACGCCGCGCTACCGCTACCGCGAGGAAGTCTTCTCCGTCTCGAGCGCCACGCAGCGCCCCGCCCGCACGATCTACTGGACCGAGCGCAGCTTCACCGGCCCGATCGTCAATATCCCCGGTGGCAAGATCGAGACGGTTAACCCCGTCTATTCGGCGAATTTCCCCGCCACCGTGGCGCAGGAGTATCAACCCGTCGGCGTCACCCCGCCGACCTCCAGCAATGCCCAGCAGGCGCCCGAGACGCGCACGCTCTGGTTCGACAAGACCGCCGGCATCGGCCAGCTCCACGCCTACAATTTCGAGGGCCGCATTTTGGTCGAGTATCTCGGCGCCCTCCGCGCCGCCGCCGAGCATGAGTTCATCGCCGCGGATGTGGTGGACGTCGTGCGCGTGGCCGACCCGGTGCAGGTCACCGTCCACCTCGGCGACCGCCTGCAGCCCCGCGACGACGAGGGAGTTTTGCTCCCGATCGGCGGTGGATCCGAATGGGTGGCCTCGCCGTTGCAGACCAGCGCGTCGGCCGCCGACGCCCAGTCCTTCTACGGCGGCGTCACGCGCAAGGATGGCCGCAAGGAATACTACGCCGAGCGCGAAAACCTCACGCCCGAGCGCGTGGCCTTCTATTGGCTCGAGGAGGCCGACGCCTCGATCCACTTCCTCAATGCGCCCAGCAAGCCCGGCCTCGGCATCCTCTGGCCCAAGATTCGCAACCACTACACGCAGATCTGGCCCACCGACGTCACGAAGTTCTCGCACTACACCGTGCCCACCGGCGGCAGCGCGGCGGCGACCGGGCTCCAGTTCGCCGGCGGACAATTGCCCCAGGTGGTCTTTCAGGACGACACCGCGCAAAGCGAGGGCCGCATCGACAGCGCGAGCCAGCGCTTCATCGTTTCCGTCGCGGGCGATGGGCTGAACCGTTCCCTGCTCAAGTTCAGTTCGCCCAACGAAGTCTGGTATGTGCGCCTTTACTCCCAGGGCGATGCGCGCGCCGGCTACCAGGAGGGCGATGCGCTCGCCGCGATCAACGCCCCTGCCACCGTCGGCGACCGCCTCGTCGCTCCCGCCGGCCACGAGGTCGGCGGCTTCATCGCCAGCGGCACCAACTACCTCCCCGCCGCCTACGCCGATCCCTTCGCGGTCGGCGCCACCGAGGCCGCGCGCAAGGCCATCATCCCCGTCAACGCCATGCCCGGCTCCAACGTGCTGCGCGTCTGGTGGTTCAAGAAAGTCACTCCGCCCTCGGCCACCTTCCAGCCGTTCTACGTGCCCGCCAAGCCCGCCACCTATACCGTTTCCTATCCCGCAAATCCCGCGACCATCGTCCTCGCCTCCAACGCCGGCAGCGGCGACCTCAGTCCCGCCGAAGTTGCCGGCAGCATCTACTACCAAAACATCCGCGGCCAGCCCGGCTTCAACCCCAATGAGGAGCACGCCCTCATGCTCGCCGGCCGCGCCTACGCCCTCCGCGACGATCTCAACAACACCGGCACCGACTCCAACACCTACACCTCGCAGCCCTTCGTGCTCGTGCACTATACGCACGCCGCCGATGCCCGCCCGGCCGTCCGCGCCTTCAAGGTCGTGCGCGAGGTTGACCTCGCCGGCACCGCCAACGACGTCCTATTCGACTACCCCATCACCGCCGGCACGATTATCCAGCCGCCGATGCCCCTGCCGATCCTCCCGCTCCCGATCGATCCGGTGACGGGACTCTCGCGCAACGTCGAGGTGGCCGGTGTGGCCGACTCCGCGCATCAGGGCCCCGCGCATTACACCAAATTCACCTACAAGGACCGCAAGGGCTACGACTGGGTCTATCGCGGCCCCCACGCCGGCGCGTCTCCCACGCTCGGCATGAGGTTTTACTACACGATGCGCGAGGAGTTCTTCATCCCCGGCCTCGGCACCCAGCCGGCTGTCGGCACCATTTTGCCCTACCTCCGTCCGCTCGTGAA
>JBILLY010000166.1:0-8144 GCA_044375835.1 Opitutaceae bacterium | reverse complement strand
CACCGGCCGGCTCGGGCTGCTCGAGCTGCGCGCCTTCGAGATGCCGCCGCACGCGCGCATGAGCCTCGCGCAACAGCTCCTGCTCCGCGCCTTCGTCGCGCGCTTCTGGGACAATCCCTACGCGCCCGAACGCCTCGTCCGCTGGGGCACCGATCTCCACGACCGCTTCCTCCTCCCGCATTACTGCCGCCAGGATTTCGCCGATGTCGTCGCCGATCTCCGCAGCTGGGATCTGCCCTTCGACGAGCGCTGGTTCGACGCACACTTCGAGTTCCGCTTCCCGCTCAACGGCCGCGTCACCTACCGCGGCATGGACCTCGAGCTGCGCCACGCCCTCGAACCCTGGCACGTCATGGGCGAGGAAGGCGCGCCCGGCGGCACCGTGCGCTTCGTCGACAGCTCCGTCGAGCGCGTGCAGGTCAAGCTCACCGGCCTCACCCCCGAGCGCTACTACGTCGCCTGCAACGGCGCCCGCGTCCCGCTCCAGGCCACCGGCGTCAACGGCGAGTTCGTCGCCGGCGTCCGCTACCGCGCCTGGCAACCGCCGTCCTGCCTGCACCCCACCATCGGCGTCGACAGCCCGCTCGTCTTCGACCTCGTCGACGGCTGGAACGACAAGGTCCTCGGCGGCTGCACCTACCACGTCGCCCATCCCGGCGGCCGCAACTACGCGACCTTCCCGGTCAACAGCTACGAAGCCGAGAGCCGCCGCCTCGCGCGTTTCTTCCCGTCGGGCCACACCCCGGGCCACCCGCTGCCCGCCCCCGCCCGCGAGGTCGCGCCCGAGCACCCGCACACCCTCGACCTCCGCGACCCCTTCAAAGTCGCCCGCTGATTTCCCTCCGTGTCGCCCGGCTCGTGCGCGCCGGGACCGTGCGTTGACAGTATTACCGCCCGGCCGCACGGTAAGAATCATGAAGATCACGACCAAGGGTCAGGTCACCATCCCGCAGGACGTGCGGGATGAGTTCGGTTTCCTGCCCAACACCGAGGTCGAATTCGTGCGCGACGGCGCCGGCGGCGTGCGCCTGCGCAAAGCCGCCTCGCCGGGTCGCCGCGGCGCCGCCCTCGTGGCGGCGCTCCGCGGCAAATGGCGCAGCCCGCTCAGCACCGACGACGTCATGAAGCTCACCCGGGGCGAACCGTGAGCACCCTGGTCGACAGCAACGTCATCATCGACGTCCTGAGCGAGGACCGGCGCTGGTTCGAGTGGTCCGCCGCCGCGCTGGCCGCCGCCGCCGAGCGCTCGGCCCTCTGCATCAATCCCATCGTCTACGCCGAGGTCGCCGTCGGCTACAGCTCGGCCGACGCCGTGGATTCGGTCCTGCCCGAGGAGCGCTTCGAACGCCTGCCCCTGCCGTTCGAGGCCGCTTACCTCGCCGGCCGGGCCTATCTCGCCTACCGCCGCAAAGGCGGCACCCGGTCTTCGCCGCTCCCAGATTTCTACATCGGCGCCCACGCCGTCGCCGAGGGGCACACCCTCCTCACCCGCGATCCGGCACGCTATCGGACCTATTTTCCGAAGCTCAGGCTCGTCTCGCCCCCATGAGCGCAGCTGCCACAACGACTTCTCCTCCTGTAAAATCGGCCAGCTCAAGACCCTCGACATCCGCGCCAAAGCTAAACGCGAACTCGGCGGAAAATTCGCTCCAAAAGAATCCCACAACGCCTTCCTTAGCACCGGCGAAGTGCACCTCAATGTTCTCGCCCAAGCCATCGACGACTGGATCGCCTCCAAAAAAAAACGAAACGCCCGTCTCCAGCAGCACATTGAGTCTGACCGCGCCGCCGCGCACACCTCGCTCCTTCATCGCTTTACATCGCTATCAAACGTCAGGACGCCCAACAATTCTAGAGTTCACACACAATGTATCTCAAGACCCTCGCAGTCGTAAATCTTCGGAGTTGCCGTCTGGTGAAGCTGGATATGGAGCGCGGGGAGCCGAATATTCTAATCGGTCTGAACGACTGCGGGAAATCTACAATACTTCGTGCCGTTACGCTTCTATTGGATGAAAAATCGGCTGCGACGTTCGCATTTTCACGAGATTCAAGTCAGAAATCGGACACGTCCAACACAGGATTAAATGAAGCAGATTTTTCTCAATTTATTCGGGATCACTCGCTCCCTCCGATTGATTACAGTCCAAAGCACACCATCATACTTGGCAATTTGGTGATTGAGCCGGGCGATTTCCCAACAGAGGGCGAAATCGGAGAACTGTTACAATGGGCGGTGGCTTCAAGACCGCATGACATTTGGCTCTGCCGCTCATACAATTCTAACGTCAACACCAGCCAGTTATTGATCTTGGCACCTGATGAAGAGCCACACCGAAGGCTCTGGGAGCAGCCAGCAAAAAAACTAGATGGCGTGATCAAGGAGTTGACCATCGATTCCGCAAAAATAAGAAACGAAAACCAAGCCGGCCCGTTAAAGAACATCGAGAAAATCAAGGCGATCTACGCGAGGCTCACGACAAAACCGGCATGGCATCCCTACAAACCTGACAAAGGGATCATCGTCGAGGCGCGTTACTTCGATTGGAATTTTTCATTTGAACAGATTTTGACCGTCGCCACCGATGCGCTAAAGAAAAGTCAAGATAGTCACCTGGCAACAGCTAGGCAGGCGGCCGCAACAGCCAGACAACAAGCAGAGTCAGACGCGAATACCGCTCTCGATGTATTCTGTTCCAAAACAAAAAAGGAACTCCCCGGTATTACAGCAATCAAGGCGCGTTTGTTTTTTGAGGTGACGGCAAAGATCACAGATCTTTTCGTCGTGAAGGACAACGCCGACGGAGAGATTCACGTAGAATCCCAAGGCGAAGGCATTAAGCGTCTTATTTGGTTCGCGCTCATGCGTTACAGCGCATTCTCGAATCAAGCCGACCAGACAAAAAACAAGCGCTTCATCTGGTGTTTTGATGAACCGGAAAGCCACTTATATCCAAAGGCTCAAAGAGATTTTTTCGGCGCGCTGAACGATTCCGCTGCAGGGCCGGCGCAAATATTAATCTCGACGCATTCAACGGTATTCATCGACAAGGCAAAAATCTCATCAATCCGGAAGGCATCTCAGGATGAAAATGGCTACACTAACATATCCTCGTGCAAGAATACTGAGGAAATCCTTGAGACGCTGGGCGTTCGCAACAGCGACTTCTTGTTCTTTGATCGCTTCTTCATCGTCGAAGGAGAAACCGAGCAAGAATTAGTGCCAGTTTTCTGGAGGCTCGTTCACAACAAATCTCCGAGAGAAAGCAACACTCAGATCGTGAGCCTCGGAGGAAAAGATAAGCGAAAGGTGAATCTGAACCTGCTGCGGCAAATGATTGCAGATTTCAGAAAAGAGCAGAACTGCATCGTCTACCTATTTGACGGAGACGCAAAATTTGACGCCCATCTACCCAATCCTGCGAACAGTTTTTATGTCGGCAACCAAGACGGTGAGGACGCAATTTCCACTGCTGTGTGGATGCGAGCATTGACCAAACAAATTGCCGACGCAGAGCTGGAGCATCCGATCACGGTGACACATGCAGAAATCGACCAACTACGAGATTCCATTTCGCCGGTTGCCGACGTCCCGAAATACGAAAAAGTTTACCCCCAGCTACAAAAACTCATAAGAGGTAAAATTGCAGCCGCATATCCTAATGGAGAAAAATTCGAGATTCTTCCTTCAAAAGGTATCGCGTTAGCTCGTATGTTGTCGCCGCACTTTCTTTCAAAGGAAGATATTCCAACGACGATTGTTGAAGCGATCGCGGCCGCAGTAGCGGAATAAGAGAGTAGGAGAGCATGGATCTCACTGCGCGAGGTCTCTCACAACCTCGCCCTCGACCTGAGCACTCCCGCCCCGCTTCGCCGTCCTTCTCGCGAAAGCCGAAGCCAATACTCGGCACTCGTCCTCCTACCTGCCCGTCCCAAGCCCACGCTTGCCGCCCGCGCACCACCCCACCACTGTCCGCGCATGGCGTTCGCCGAGATCAAACCTCAGTTGGAACAACTCCCCCCGGGCGAACAGCTGAAAGCCATCGCATTCTTGAAACATCTGCTTCGCGCCGAGAATCCAGCCTACCAGCGCGAACTCGCCCGGCGCCACGCCGACCTCGACGCCGGAAACAAGATCACGTTGTCCGACGCGAAACGTCGCTTGGACGAAGCGTGATTCCCCGGCCGTGCGCGCGTTCGAGCTGATCTTGCACGAGCACACTTGGAACGCGCTCTCCGCCACTGTGGGCGCCGACCGCCGGCGTCTCCTCGTTATTTTGGACGAGCTGAAAGCCGCCCCGCTTCGCGTAGGAGATTTCCAGCAACGCGATTCCACCGGCAGACTTCACGAAGTCGCGCTCGTCGGTGTTTGCTTGATCACCTGGTGGATCGATCACGCCGCCGCCGAAATCCGCGTCGTTGGGATCGAACGCGCCGAAGACTGACGGAAACCGGGTGCTCCGCGCAAACGGCTCGCAGCTTGCTGTCTCGCGTCCGACCGCAACGCTCCCGCCTACCGATGTCCGTCGTCCCTCCGCCATGAGCGCCCTCGCCTCCGCCACCGATCCGTTTCCCGGATACGCCGCGCCGGCCGGGCGCTACGACGAATGCCGCGCGCCCGACGGCTCGATTCGCCCCGTCTGGGCCGAGTTCTTCCGCCTCCTCGGCGCCCACGCCCCCGCCACGCTCCGCTCCGCCCACGCGTCCTGCCAGCGCGCCATCGTCGAGCAGGACGTCAGCATGAACGTCTACGCCGGCGCCCGCTCCGACGCCCAGGCCTGGCCCCTCGACGCCGTTCCCTTCCTCCTCGCCCCGGATGACTGGGAGGTGCTCAGCACCGGCCTCCGCCAGCGCGCCCGCCTGCTCAACGAGATCATGCGCGATCTCTACGGCCCGCAAAAACTCCTCCGCCGCGCCGCCCTCCCCGCCGCGCTGGCGATGGCCAATCCCCACTTCCTCCGTCCCTGCGTCGGCCTCGGCCGTCCGCGCGACGTCATGCTCCACACCTTCGCCGTCGACCTCGCGCGCTCGCCCGACGGCCAGTGGTGGGTTCTCCGCGACCGCCTCGACGCCCCCTCCGGCCTCGGCTACTCGCTGCAGAACCGCATCCTCACCCGCCAGGTGCTGCCGCAGGTCTTCCACAGCGCCCCGGTCGAGCGCCTCTACGATTTCTTCCGCGGCTTCCGCCACTCCCTCGAACTGCTCGCCCCGCGTCCCGCCGGCGAAGACCCGCGCGTCGTCTTTCTCTCCCCCGGCCCGGCCAACGAAGCCTACTTCGAGCACGCCTACCTCGCGCGCTACCTCGGCATCCCGCTGGTCGAGGGCGCCGACCTCACCACCCGCGATCGCCAGGTCTTCCTGCGCACCGTCGGCGGCCTGCGCCGCGTCGACTCGATTCTGCGCCGCGTCGACTCCGCCTACTGCGACCCGCTCGAGCTGCACGGCCACTCGTTGCTCGGCGTGCCCGGCCTCGTCCACGCCGCCCACGGCCAACGCGTCGCCCTCGCCAACCAGCTCGGCGGCGCCGCCCTCGAAAGCACCGCCCTCCTCGCCTTCCTCGCCCCGCTCTGCCGCGAGGTTCTCGACGAGGATCTCCAGCTCCCCAGCGTCGCCACTTGGTGGTGCGGCCACGCCAAGGCCCGCGACTACGTGCTCGCCCGCCTCGATTCCCTCGCCGTCAAACCCACCTTCCGCGCCCCCGGCCCCTCCGCCACCCGCTTCACCGGCTTCCTCGACGCCGAGGCCCGCGCCGCCCTCGCCGCCGAGATCGCCGCCCACCCCGGCGACTTCTGCGGCCAGGAACGCGTCCACCTCGGCACCACGCCCGCGTGGATCGACGGCGCCCTCCGCCCCGCGCCGTTCATCCTCCGCCTCTTCGTCGCCTGGGACGGCACCGACTACCGCGTCATGCCCGGCGGCCTCACCCGTTTCCACCCGGCCGGCGACGATGCCTTCGTCACCCTCCAGCACGGCGGCGTCACCAAGGACACCTGGGTGCTCCACCCCGGCAAACCCACGCCGCCCCCGCCCGTCAGCGCCCTCGCCGACCTCGTCCACCGCCCCAACGACACCCCCAGCCGCCTCGCCGACAATTTGTTCTGGCTCGGCCGCTACCTCGAGCGCTCCGTCCAACTCGCCCGCCTGCTCGAGAAACTCGATCCGCTCCTGCGCGACGAAATTGCCGCCCTCGATCCCGCCGTCGCCGACGCTTCGCTCCGCCTCCTGCTCGAACTGCAGGGCGCCCGCATCCCCGCCGGCGCCAACTTCGAACAACTCGACGCGCTCCTCGGCGACGTGGTCGACGACCCCGCCGTCCCCGCGAGCCTCGCCGCCAATCTCGCCAACCTCGTCCGCAACCTCGACCAAGCCAAGGTCCGCCTCCCGCCCGAGGCGTGGCGCTGCCTCCGCCACCTGCGCGCCACCCTCGATTCCACCGAGCCGCCCGACGCCGCCGCCGTCGCCCCGCACCTGAGCGCCCTCGAAGCCATCGCCAACGAGACGCTCGCCCACGACACCGCCTGGCGCTTCCTCACCCTCGGCCGCCACCTCGAACGCGGCCAGCAACTCGTCTTCCTCGCGCGCCACCTCCTCGGCCGCGGCGCCCCCGGTGAGTTCCGCCTCCAGACGCTGCTGCACTTCGCCGACAGCCTCTTCAGCTACCGCACGACCTACCACGGCTCGTTCCAACCCGCGTCCGTCTTCGCGTGGCTCTTCGCCGCCGCCGAGAATCCCCGCGGCCTCCGCTGGATCGCCGACCGCCTCAACGATCACCTCGCCGCTCTCCCCGAGGAGCTCGCCCCGCGCGCCGTCGCCGCGCTGCGCGCCGCCGCCTTCCGCCTGGTCAGCCGCGTGCGCCTGCTCGACGCCGCCGCCCTCGCCGCCTCGCCCGCCCAGACCGCCGCCTTCCTCCAGGAAGCCCACGCGATCCTCTGCGAACTCAACGATCGGCTCACCCAAGTCTATTTCATCCACACCGAGACCTCGAAGTAACCGCGCGCCCGCTTACGCCCCGGTCCTCGCCGGCACTCGCGGGCCGGGTCGTTCCGCTCTCGGCCAATCGCCCTAGCCTCTTCGCCCTCAGCTCCGAGCTTTCGGTTCTCAATTCTCAACTCTCGGCTGCTATCTGCCCCATGCCGCTCTACCACGTCACGCACGTCACCCGCTACCGGCACAGCTCGGCCGCCACCGCCGCGTGGCAATCGCTCCACCTCCAGCCGCGCCCCGAGCCGACGCAGCACTGCGACACCCACGAATTCGAAATTCGCCCCCATCCCGCCGACCTCGCGTCCCGCCCGGATGTCTTCGGCAACAAGCACCACCTTTTCACCCTGCGCGAACCGCACACCGAGCTGTCGATCACCAGCCGCTGCGTCGTGCAGCGCGACGAACCCGCGCTCCCGCTCCCCGGCCTCACGCCGACGCTCTCCGCCGCCCGCACCCAGGTCGCGGCCGCCATCGCCGACGGCTCGGAGTATGCCCTCGAGCAATACCTCCACGCCTCGCCCCACGTGCCGCTGCTCCCCGCCGCCACCGCCCTCGCCGGCGACCTCGGCGCCGACGATCCCCCCGTGCTCGCGTGGCTCGCCGCCCTCGGCGCCAAGTTCTCGCGCGAATTCACCTTCGACCCCAAGGCCACCACGATCTCCACTCCGATCTCCGCCGTCCTCGAACACCGGCGCGGCGTCTGCCAGGACTTCGCCCACCTGCTGATCGCCTGCATCCGCGGCCACGGTCTGCCTGCCGCCTACGTCAGCGGCTACCTGCTCACCACGCCGCCGCCCGGCAAACCCCGCCTGCGCGGCGCCGATGCCTCCCACGCCTGGGTCTCGGTCTGGATTCCCGGCACCGGCTGGGTCGACTACGACCCGACCAACACCTGCTTCCCCGCTGCCGGCCACATCGTGGTCGCTCGCGGGCGCGATTACAGCGACGTCTGCCCCGTGCGCGGTCTTTTCAACGGTGGCGGCCAGCACTCGCTCTCGACCGCCATCACCGTCGAGCCCGCTGAAGACAGCGCCGACGCCGGTTAAGTTTCTATCCGGCCCGCCCGGCCCCTCCCGCGCACCGGGGCCACCCGCTCACTTCCCCCAGCGCCCCTCGATGAAGATGTAGTTGCCGCCGCGCCGCTCCCACCGCGGCTCGAC
>JBILLY010000165.1:0-8152 GCA_044375835.1 Opitutaceae bacterium | reverse complement strand
CACGCCGCGCGTGAAGAAGGTCCTCGCGCTCGCCGGCAAGGAGGCGAAGACCCTCAACCACAGCTACGTCGGCACCGAACACATTCTGCTCGGCCTGTTGCGGGAGGGCGAAGGCGTGGCGGCCCGCGTGCTCAAATCCCTCGACATCGACATCGAGCGCACGCGCAACGAAATCCTCCGCGAACTCGATCCCCAGTTTTCGGGGTCGCAGCCCGGTGAAGCGGTCGGCGGCGAGGAAGCCGCGGCGGGCAACCCGCAGCGCGCGGGCGCCCAGCCCGAGGACAAGAAGGAAGTGAAGACGCCCGCGCTGAAGGCCTTCGGCCGCGACCTCACCGAACTCGCGCGCAAGGGCGAGATGGACCCCGTCGTGGGGCGCAAGAACGAGATCCGCCGCGTCATCCAGATCCTCTGCCGCCGCACGAAGAACAACCCCGTGCTCATCGGCGAGGCCGGTGTCGGCAAGACCGCCATCGTCGAGGGACTCGCGCAGGAGATCGCGCAGGGCAATGTGCCCGAGATCCTCGCCGAGAAGAAGGTCATCACCCTCGATCTCGCGCTGATGGTCGCCGGCACGAAATACCGCGGCCAGTTCGAGGAGCGCATCAAGGCCGTGATGGACGAGATCAAGCGCGCCAAAAACATCATCCTCTTCATCGACGAGCTGCACACGATCGTGGGCGCCGGCGCGGCCGAGGGCGCGATGGATGCCTCCAACATCTTCAAGCCGGCCCTGTCGCGCGGCGAATTGCAGTGTGTCGGCGCGACCACGCTCAACGAATACCGCAAGTATATCGAGAAGGACAGTGCGCTCGACCGCCGCTTCCAGTCGGTGAAAGTCGAGGCGCCGTCGGTCGACGACACCGTGCTCATCCTGAAGGGCATCCGCTCCAAGTATGAGGACCACCACAAGGCCACGTTCACCGACAAGTCGCTCGAAGCCGCGGCCAAGCTCTCCGACCGCTACATCACGGGCCGTTTCCTGCCCGACAAGGCCATCGACGTGATGGACGAAGCCGGCTCGCGCGCCCGCATCGGCGCCCTCAGCCGCCCGCCCGACATCGAGAGCCTGGTGAAGGAGATCGAGACGGTCTGCGGGCTGAAGGAAAAGGCGATCAGCGAGCAGCACTTCGAGGAAGCGGCCAAGTTCCGCGACCAGGAGAAGCAACTGCGCGCGAAGCAGGAGCAGATCACCGAGCAATGGAAGAAATCGCGCGACGAGAAGCGCGTGGCCATCGACGAGGATCTGATGATGCAGGTCGTCGCCGACTGGACCGGTATCCCGCTCTCCCGGATGGAAAAGAAGGAGAACGAGAAGCTGCTCACGATGGAGACCGAACTCCAGAAGGCCGTCATCGGCCAGGATACGGCTTCCTCCTCCATCGCCCGTGCGCTGCGCCGCTCGCGCGCCGATCTCAAGGATCCGCGCCGCCCGATCGGCTCGTTCCTCTTCGTCGGCCCGACCGGCGTCGGCAAGACCATGCTGGCGAAGCAACTCGCGGCGCAGATGTTCGGCAATCAGGACGCGCTCATCCAGATCGACATGAGCGAATACATGGAGAAGTTCGCCGTTTCGCGCCTCGTCGGCTCGCCTCCGGGCTACGTCGGCTACGAGGAAGGCGGCCAGCTCACCGAGGCCGTGCGCCGCAAGCCGTATTCCGTGATCCTGTTCGACGAGATCGAGAAGGCCCACCCGGACGCGCTCCAGCTGCTCCTGCAGATCATGGAAGACGGCCGTCTGACCGACTCGCTCGGCCGCGTGGTCGATTTCCGGAACACGATCATCATCATGACCTCGAACGTCGGCGCGCAGCTCCTGCAACGCCAGACCTCGATGGGCTTCGCCGCCGCCAACTCGAGCTTCAACGACTCGGAGAAGATGCGCGAGAAGGTGCTCGAGGAAGCGAAGCGCGTCTTCAAGCCCGAGTTCCTGAACCGTATCTCGGACATCATCTTCTTCCGCCCGCTCGACAAGACGGACCTCGTCAAGATCGTCGAACTCGAGACCTCGAACTTCGCGAAGCGCCTCACCGAGCGGAAGATCACGCTCGAGTTTTCGCAGGAAGCGAAGGACCTGCTCATCGAGAAGGGCTACGACGAGAAATACGGCGCGCGTCCGCTGCGCCGGGCGGTCGAGCACTACCTCGAGGATCCGCTCGCCGAGGCGCTGCTGCGCGGCGAGGTCAAGGACGGCGAACCGGTGCTCGTGGCCCGCGAGGGCGACAAGCTGATCTTCAAACAAAAGACGCCACCCACCGCCGCCAGCGGTGTGACGCCATAAACAACGACGACCACCCGTCGCCACACGAAGCCCCGCTCCCGGAGATCAACGGGAGCGGGGCTTTCCGTTTTTGCGGTTGTCATCCCCGGCGCCGGACGGATTCCACTGTTCGCGCATGATCACCCCGCGGCATCGACCGGAACCCCGCGCTCCCCGCGGTCCGCGCCGCGCCGGATGGGCCGCGCTGCTGCTGGGCGTCGCCGTCGCCGCGCTCGGTCCGGAGGCCCGGCCGGCCGTGGCCGACGCGGAGATCGGCTACCCGCCGACGGCGGAGCGACTGAAGGCGGTGCACGCGGCCGCCCAGCGTGACGGGTGGAAAGCGCACGCCGCGCCGCTGCGGACGGCCGCGTTGCGGGCCTACGCGGCCGACAAGCTGGTCGCCGCGGAGGCATGGCTCAACGCGAGCCGCTGGGCCGCGCTCTTTGCCGAGAGCGAAGCGGACGCGGTGCAGACCTGGATCGCGGCGATGAACCGCGCGAAGGCCGGCCATCCGAATCTACCGACGACCTTTTCGCTGCGCGCCGACCCGCTGTCCGTGCGGGTGAATCCCGACCTGCAGGCCTGGGTGCTGGCGGACGCGGATTTCTCCGACCAGTTTTTCCGCGTGCGTTCGCCGCTGGACCAGCCGGTCCGGGTGCTGGAGATCCTGAACGAGCTCCACCTGCGCGATCCGGCGCGATTCCGCGCCTACGCGCGCTTCGCGCTGGCGCTCGCGGTGGTCCACGACGTGCCGCCGCCGCCGTGGTGGCCGCACGGCCAGGTGCCGGCGCAGGTGCTGCCGCGACGGCTGGCGGCGGCGGGCGAAGCCTTCGTCTGGTGGACGCAGCAGGACCGCGCCGGCCGGACCTTCCACAAACTCGCGAAGCTGGATGCGGACGAGCTGAAGTTCGTCGTCGATTCGCCCGCGCCCTTCGGCGAGCTGGAGTGGGCGCAGTCGGTGGCGGAGTTTCCGCTGTCCCACCTCGATCGGGCCTACACGATGGTGCGCTACCGCAACGACCGCGTGGCCAACAACACCATGATCTGGACCGGCAAGGCCTACCGGCTGGCCGACATCCTCGGCGCGGGCGGCATTTGCGCGGACCAGGCCTATTTCGCGACGCAGGCGGGCAAGGCCCGCGGCGTGCCGACGCTGCTCTTCGCCGGCGCCGGGAACGACGGCCGGCACGCGTGGTTCGGTTTTCTGGATACAGCGGGGAAGTGGCGGCTCGACGCGGGACGCCACGCCGAGCAGCGCCTCGTGACCGGGCACGCGATCGATCCGCAGACGTGGCTGCCGATCTCGGACCACGCCCTGAAGTTTCTCTCGGAGCGGTTCCGCGAGCTGCCGTCCTTCCGGCAGGCGAAGGTGCACGCCGTCTTCGCGGCCGAATATCTCGCCGGCGGCGACGCGCGGGCGGCCGGCGTGGCGGCGCGCAAGGCGGTGGGCTTCGAGCGGCGGCACCAGCCGGGGTGGGAGACGTTGATCGAGGCCGCGCGGGCGGAGAAACGCGACGCGCGCACGGTCGAGGGGTTGCTGCGCGAAGCGGCGCAGGCCTTCCGCGGGTTTCCGGATCTCGAGGCGGACTACTCGAACCGGCTTGCGGAGAGCCTGCGGGCGCGCGGCGAGACGAGCGCGGCGGACGAGCAGGCGCGGTCGCTCGCACTGAAGCACAAGGGCGGCCGGAGCGACCTGAGCGCGCGGCAGGCACGCGAGATGGTCTGGCGGTCCGTGGCCAGCCAGCCGCCGGCGGAGCAGGTCCGGGTGTTCAACCAGACGCTCGACACCTACGGGCGCGGGGCGGGCATCGGTTTCTTCGACGAGGTCGTGGTGCCGTTCTGCGACCATCTGGTGGAACTCAAACTGCCGGCCGACGCGTTGCGCGCGGCGGAGCGGGCCCGGCGGGTGCTGAAGGTGGAGCCGGGCAGCCAGCTCGACACCGAGAGCCAGGCATTGCTCAAGCGGTTGCGCGGAAAATGACGCCGCGCACCCGCACGTGGCTCGAAGCCGGAGCCCTCGTCGTCCTCACCCTCGCCGCCTACGCGAACAGTTTCCACGCGGAGCTGGCGCTGGACAACCGGGTGGTGATCGGCGACGACCCGCGGCTGCGCGAAGTGGCGTGGCGCAACGTGGCCCTCATTTTCACGCAGGGTTACTGGTGGCCCACGCTCGCGAGCGACCTTTACCGGCCGCTGACGACGCTCAGCTATTGGTTCAACTACGCCGTGCTCGGAAACGGGCAGGCCACCTTCGGTTACCACGTCGTGAACTTCGTGCTGCACGGGGTCAACGTGCTGCTGCTGTGGCGGCTGGTGGCGCGGTTGGGCGCGTCCGCCGACCGGGCCTGGCTGGCAGCGGCGATCTTCGCCGTGCACCCGCTCGGGGTGGAAGCGGTGACGAACATCGTGGGCCGGGCGGACCTGTTCGTGACGGCCGGCGTGCTGGTGACGGCGGCGGGGTGGTTGCGGGCCGAAGCCGCGACGGAGCGGCGGCGGGACCGGGCCTGGCGGTTGCTGATGGGCGCGGCGGCGCTGGCGGCGTGCGGGGCGAAGGAAAACGGCGTGATGGCCGTCGCGGGGGTCGGTCTGCTCGCGGTCGCGCAGCGCGGCTGGCGGGCGGGGGCGGCGCGGTTCGCGACGCGGGCGTTGCCGTGGCTGTTTCCCGCGCTGGTGTTCACCGGGGCGCTGCGGCTGGCGATGCATTTCGGCACGCCGCAGGTCGGGCAGATTTTCGTCAACAACCCGATCGCCGATGCGGGACGTTTCGAGGGCGCGATGACGGCGGTGAAGGTGGCGGGCAAGTATCTGGGGTTGGTCGTGTGGCCGGGCGGGCTCTCGTGCGACTACTCGTATCCGCAGATTCCGTTGCATGGCGCGGGCGGATTCGAGGACGCGAAGGCGTGGTTGGCGCTGGCCGTGATCGCCGGCTTGGCGCTGGCGGCGTGGCGGGTGCGGCGGCGGGCGCCGTTGGCGGCCGGGGGAGCGGCGTGGGCGGCGGTGATGTTTCTGCCGGTTTCGAACCTGCTGCTGCCGATCGGCAGCATCATGGGCGAGCGGTTCATGTATCTGCCGATGACGGGGCTGGCGGCGACCCTGGCGGTCGGGCTGCTGGCGGCGGCGCGGCGCGTGCCCGGGGCGCGGATCGCGGTGTGGCTCGGACCGGCGCTCGTGCTGCTGGCCCTGACGGGCCGGACCCTGGCGCGGAACAACGACTGGCGCGACGAGCGGTCGCTCTGGGAATCGGCCCGACACGTGTCGCCGCGCAGTTTCAACGTCTACAAGGGCTCGGCCACGGCGATCACCGCGGAGAGCCAGGACGAGCGGTCGATCGACCAGGCGATCGCGTGGGCGGAGCAGGCCTTGCCGTTTTTCGAGCATCCGCCGCTGCCGATCGAACGGCAGGACAACACCCTGTGGGGCGATCTCGGGAGCTTTTACCTCAAGAAGGGCGAGTTGCGGCGGGCGGCCGGCGACCAACCGGGCGCCGTCGCGGCGTATACCCGGGCGGTGGCGTTGCTCGACCGCGCGTATACGAAGGATCGCTGGGCGGCGGAAGAAGTGCGCCGGCGCTTCCGCGCGCGGGGCAATGTCGCGGCGAGTCTCCTGGACTACGGCAACACCCACATCCATCGCCGGCGCGCGATCGCGCTGCTGCGCCTCGGGCGCATTCCGGAGGCGGTCGAGGCGATCACGGTCTGGCGCCAGCTCGAGCCGCTGAGCGTCGAGGCGATCGAGTTTCTCGGGCGCATCGACCGCGATCTGCGCGCCCCGGAGGCCGCGGCGGTCCGGTTCCTCGCGATCATCGCGATCGAGCCGGCCAACGCGATGGCGTGGAGCGAGCTGATCGACCTCCACCGGCAGCTGGGGATTCCGGAGGGCATCGCGAAGCGGACGCCGGACGGGGGGCAGCTCGACCTCTCGCACCCGCACGTGCGGTTGCAGGCCAACACGGCGATGCTGGATATCGTGCGGACGTTGCGCCAGGCGGGCCAGATGGAGCAGGCCGCCAAGTGGGAGCGCACCGCGATCCGGGAGTTTGGCTGTCCGATCGAGCTGTTCGGCGACAGCCGCACGAGCCTGACGCCGTAAGCGGTGCCGCCGCGACGGCCGCGGCCGCGTCAACGCGCGGGGCGCAGCACCTCGAGCGCGGCGAGGGTGGCGGCGTTGCGCGTCTCGAGGCCGAGTTTCTGGAAAATGTGCTCCACGTGTTTGTGCACGGTGCGGACGTTGGCACCGAGGATGGTGGCGATGTCGGGGTTGCTCTTGCCCTGGGCGATCCACCACAGCACCTCGGCTTCGCGGGCGGTGAGGCCGAGCGCCATGAGCGAAGCGGGGCCGGGCGGCGCACCGCGCTCCTCGAGCACGAGCATCTGGAGGTCGTTGCAGTCGCGCTCGGCGAAGCGGCGCACCGTCAGTGCGGCGCCGTCCGCTCCGAGCTCGGCGGGAAGCGTGCCCGCCCGGTGGGCGGGAAAGTGCTTGTGCAGGAGGTCCGAGGCGAGGCGGGTGGCGAAAACGATGCGGCCGGCGGCGTCCGCGAGGACGACGGCGCGGTCGAGCGACTGGCTGAGCTGGTTCTCGGCTTCGACGCGCAGGGCGAGTTCGTCGGCGAGCGATTTTTGCAGCAGGCGGATCTGCAGGTGCGCGGCGACGCGGGCGAGGACCTCGGGCGGGTAGACCGGCTTGGTGATGTAATCGAGCGCGCCGGCTTCGAAGGCGCGGAGCTTCTGCGCGGGCTCCTCGACGGCGGTCATGAAGATCACGGGCACGTCGCGGCACTCGGGGCGCTCCTTCAAGCGGCGGCACGTGGCCACGCCGTCGAGCCCGGGCATCACGAGGTCCATGAGCACGAGGTCCGGCGTCGTGTGCTCCAGCAACGACAGCGCGCTGCGGCCGCTCTCGGCGACGAGAATCTCGTGGCCGGCGTCGGTGAGCGCATCGAGGAGGAGCGAGAGATTGGCGGGCGTGTCGTCGACGACGAGCACGCGACCGCGGGCGGGGGAACTCATGAGGGCGGGCGGGGAGCGGAGGACTGCGCTTCGAGCAGCGCGCGGATGTTTTCCATGCGGTAGGATTTGGCGAGCGCGTCGAGCGCGTCGGCGAGCGGATCGCCGCGGTGTTCGGCGAGGCGGCGGCGCAGCGCGGCGATCTCGCCGCGGCGGGCGACGGCGAGCAGGTCGGCGACGACCGCGGCGGGCAGCGCGGTGGCCGGGGCGTCCGGGCTGGCCGCGGAGGCGGGCGAAACGTCGCCGGACTCGCCGGTCCATTCCAGCCGGAGCGCTTGGCCGATCCGGGCCAGGAGATCGGTCTCGCGAAAGGGTTTGGGGAGAAAATCGTCGCAGCCGGCCGCAAACGCGTCGTCGCGGCTGAACGACAGCACGGAGGCGGACATGGCGATGAGTTTCAGCGCTGTGCCGCCGGGCAGGGCGCGGAGGCGCCGCGCGAGCTCGAAGCCGTCGAGGCCGGGCATGCGCAGGTCGAGCAGCACGAGGTCGGGGGCGAGGGCCGGGGCGACGGCGAGGGCTTCGGTGCCGGAGGCGGCTTCGGTGAGCTCGAAGCCGAGGGGCGCGAGCAGCTCGCGGAGCACGGCGCGGTTGGTGGCGACGTCGTCGACGACCAGAATCCGCCGGCGACGGCCGCGGTAGCCGGTGAGGGCGGCGCCGGTGCGGGAATCGGCGAGGGCATCGGCCGCGAGGACGGGCAGGCGCACGGCAAACGTGAAAACGCTGCCGCGGCCGGGCTCGCTCTCGACGTCGAGCGCGCCGCCCATGAGTTCGACGAGCCGGCGGGCGATGGCGAGGCCGAGGCCGGTGCCGGGCTCGGGCGGGCGGCCGTCCACGGCCTGTTGGAACGGTTGGAAAAGGCGCGCGCGATCCGCGGGCCCGATGCCGACGCCGG
>JBILLY010000164.1:0-8161 GCA_044375835.1 Opitutaceae bacterium | reverse complement strand
GCCCCGCCGAAGCCTTGGCCCAGCAGACCCAGGCCCTCTTGGCGCGCCCCGATGTCCCGGAGGCCTCCTGCGCCCGCGCCGACGCCCTGTCCGCGCTCGGTCGCCTCGCCGAAGCGATCCCGCACTACCGCACCGCCCTCCGCGGGCGGCCCGAGCTCGCCGCCGCCCACTTCGGCCTCGCCCGCGCCCTCGCGCAGACCGGCGCCCCCGCCGACGCGCTCGGCCACTACGAGACCACCGCCCGCTTGGTGCCGGATTCCCGCGAGGTCCATTTCAACGCCGCCGGCGCCGCCATCGCCCTGCAACGCTGGCCCGACGCCGAGCGCCACCTCCGTGCCGCCCTCCGCCTCGATTCCGGCCTGATCGACGCCCACTTCGCCCTCGCCAACGTTCTCGCCGTCACCGACCGCCCCGCCGACGCTATTCCCTACTACGAGGCCGTGCTAAAGGCGCGTCCGGATTTCGCCGAGGCCCGCGCCAACCTCGAAATCGTGCGCCGCTCCGTTCCCGTCCGCGCCCCTTGATCCCGCCGTCACCGGCCGCTCACCCCAAGCCCCGCCCGTCGTCGTCACCCCCGGCGTTCGTCCGCCCGGACAAAAAAGAGGGCGGGCCGCCTACCCCTAAGCGGCCCGCCCATTGCTTTCTTACTTACCCCAATTCTCCCCCGCTAAGCGGAGGAGAAATTCAAATCGTGCGCCCCCTACGAAACCCACAGTGTGCGAAAGTTCCAGCGGTCCGCACATTTTTCTCCGCCCACCTTCGATCCGACTCTAACCGCCTCCTCCCACGCACTTAGACCCCGAACCCGGATTCCGGCTCGGATTTTTTCTTCTTCGGACGCGGCTCGACCCACAGCCGGATCAGCAATTCCGCCAGGTTCTTCATGCTGGTGCGCCCCGGTCCGTCCGTGCGCGCCGCGTCGCGGAGCGTCGCCACCACCGCGCTCCGCTCCTCGTAGTAGCGCCAAAGCTCCGGCTCCAACCGCGCCGCCGCCGCAAAGTCATCCCGCTCCGCTTTCGCGGCCGCCTGAACTTTTCCCTGCCAGAACTGTCTCTCCTCGGGATGCCTCTGCACGTAATCGAAAATCCGCTGCTCGCACCGGTTCAGGCTCATGCCGCCACCGTGTGTCCCCGCGGCCCGAAAACAACCGCATTTCCGGCGCCCACGCCGGCGTTGCATTCGCTCTCCCGCCATGGATAACGTCCGCCCGCTTCCGCAACCCGCACCTCCTCCCGCCATGTGGCAGAAATTCAAAGAGCAACTTCCCGCGGTCCTTCTCACCGCCCTCCTCATCATCGGGGCCGCGTTCTGGATTCACCAGCAAACCGTCCGCGAGATGGCCCTCCGCCAGCAGACCGAGATCCAGCCGCTCCGCGACGCCAACGACGCCCTCAAAGCCGCCTCCGACGACAACCGCAAGCAACTCGAGGCCACCAACAAATTGCTCCGCGACGCCATCGCCAAGCGCGAGGCCGACATGTTCCGCACCGACGAGGAACTCCAGAAGCTGAATTCCGAACGCATGGAGGCCCTCGCCGAAATCATCGCCAAGAAGGTGATGCCGTTCAATCCGCTCCCCAAGTCCGCCGAAGAGGCCGAGAAGCAGCAGAACGAACAGGTCGACAAGGTGTCCACCCGCATGGCCGACAAGATCCAACCCATCCTCTCGGAGATGGCCAAGGACCAGAACCTCACCCGCGACTCCATCGCCGCCTACAGCCAGCGTATCTCCGACCAGGTCGGCAACGTCCTCACCGCCGAACTCGCGAAAAACCAGCAGCTGAACAACAACCTCCAGCAGACGCAGGCCGCCGCCCAGGACGCCCTCAAACTCTCGCATGAGATCACGGCTCTCTACCTCAGCTCGTTCAAAGATCAGGGCCTCATCACCCGCCTGCTCACGCTGCCCGCCAACGTCGTCAAGGACGCCGCCAGCCTCAGCATCGTCAACAGCAGCGACCGCAAGAAGGTCGAGGAACAACTCGTCGCCAAGATGGCCGAGATCGACAAGCGCCTCGGCGCCCTCCAAGCCGCCGCGCCGCAAGCCTCCGTCACCGCCGACGGCAAACCCTCGCCGAATCCCGCACCCGCTCCCGCCGCGGCCCCGACACCTCCGCTCAGCGCCCCCACCCGCCCGGCTCCGGGCAAATGATCTGATCGCCGCGCCCGCTTTCTGCTTTCGAGCCACGCGTCCTCCGCCGCGTGGCTTTTTCATTTCCCATGCCCTCCGCCCGACTTCTCCTCCTCGCGTCCTGCCTCGCTCTCGCCGCGCTCGCCGCCGGCTGCGGCCAACGCGGCACCGCCGTCGACGCCGGCAATCGCGACCAGGTCATCCACATCGGCAACCTCGCCGAGCCCGCCGACCTCGATCCCCACCTCATTTCCGTCCACACGGATTTCCAAATCGCTCAGGCCCTCTTCGAAGGCCTCGTCGCCTACCACCCCAAAACCTCCGAACCCGTCGCCGCCGGCGCCGAGCGCTGGGAAACCTCCGCCGACGGCCTCACGTGGACCTTCCATCTGCGTCGTGCCGCCAAGTGGTCCAACGGCGACCCGGTCACCGCCCGCGACTACGTCTGGTCCTTCCGCCGTATTCTCCAGCCCGCCCTCGGCGCCGAATACGCCAACATGCTCTACGTCCTGAAAAACGCCGAGCCGCTCCACACCGGCAAACTCAAGGACTACGCCGCGCTCGGCGCCCGCGCCGCCGACGACCACACCCTCGTCCTCACGCTCGAGCGCCCCGTGCCCTACTTGCTCTCCATGCTCTGCCACTCGTCGTGGTATCCCGTCCACGGCCCCACCATCGAAAAGTTCGGCAAATTCGACCAGCGCGGCTCCCCGTGGACCCGCCCCGGCAACCTGGTCTCCAACGGCTACTTCACCCTCGCCGAGTGGAAACCCCACCAGTTCATCCGCGGCCACAAGAGCGAGACCTACTGGGATCGCGACGCCGTGAAACTCGCCGCGTGCGTGTTCTATCCGATCGAGAGCGAAGACGCCGAGGAGCGCACGTTCCGGGCCGGCCAACTCCACGTCACCAGCACGATGCCGATCTCCAAGATCGCCGTCTACAAAGCTGAAAACAGCCCGTTCTACCAACCCCACGTCTTCCTCGGCACCTACGTCTACCGCTTCAACGTCAACGTCCCCCCGCTCAACGACGTCCGTGTCCGCCGCGCCCTCGCCATGGCCATCGACCGCGAGCGCATCGTCCGCGACGTCGCGCGCGGCGGCCAAATGCCCGCCGGCAATTTCTGCCCGCCCGACCTCGCCGGCTTCACCGCCACCGCCGCCGTCCGGACCGATCTCGCCGCCGCCAAAAAGCTCCTCGCCGAAGCCGGTTTCCCCGACGGCAAGGGCTTCCCCAAACTCGACATCCTCTTCAACACCCAGGAAGGCCACCGTCTCATCGCCGAAGCCATCCAGCAGATGTGGCGCCGCGACCTCGGCATCGAGGTCGGCCTCTACAACCAGGAGGGCAAGGTCTGGTCCGACTCCATGCGCGCCCTCAACTACCAGATCGCCCGCTTCGCCTGGATCGGCGACTACCTCGACCCGAGCACCTTCCTCGACATCATGACGAGCGACAACGGCAACAACCAGACCGGGTGGAAAAACGCCGACTACGACCGCCTCATCGAGACCGCCCGCAACACCCCCGACCGCGCCCAGCGCTACGCCCTCTTCCAACGCGCCTCCGCCATCCTCGCCGAGGAGTGCCCGCTCGCCCCGATCTATTTCTACAACCGCAACAACCTCCGCCGCCCCGAGGTCAAAGGCTGGCACGGCAACCTCCTCGACAACCACCCGCTCAAAGGCGTCTACCTCGACCCCTCTGCCGCCGTGCGCTAGTGAGGCGACCTTCAGATATCGCGACCTGCCACCCCGCGCTCCTTGCCGTTGTAGCCCTGCTCGTGAGAGCAGGGACCGACGGGAGAGTGTGCGGCCAATAGTCCCGCGTCTCACGCGGCGGGCTACATCCAGTCATCGGATGTCACGTTCTTGATGAGTGGCTACACCAGCCCGGCGCCCAAGCGAATCGCCTCCCGCCGCGTGATCATCACTCCGAAAGATAAAACGGATTCGGCAGCTTGAACGTTCGCTCCGCGAAGCCGCCCTCCAGATCGCTCTGCTGGTCGCCGAGGTTTGCGATGATGGTCCGCCCCGCCCGCGTCAGCCTCTCCCGTTCGCGCGTCTTGTAGGCCCCGCTCGTGCCGCGGTCGTCGTTCGGTTTGCAGATCAACGTCGCGTAATCCGTGCAGCCGATCGCCCGCAGGTTCTTCTCCGTGCCCGGCCGGTCGCGCTCGCGCCGCCCCGTGATGAAGACCACCTCGACGCCCAATCGCCGCGCCGCACGATACACCTCGCGCACCGACTCGATCGCCGGCGCCCGCCCTTCCTCCACCCACTGCGTCCACGCGGTCGGCCGGTAGCCGAAATCGTTTTCGACCATGTGCGGCCAATTCCACAGCAGCGTTTCGTCCAGGTCGAAAATCGCCGTCAGTCCCGCGCCGCCCCGCGCCGCGCGTTCCTCGACCCAGCGCTGCGCCTCGCGCGCCACCGCATCGAGTTCGCGCCGGTAGTCGCCGCTGTCCACGTAAGCCCGCAGTTGCCGCTTGTGCAGGTCGAGATTCGCCGGCTCGCGCATCGCCGTCGCGCACCCCGCCGCCCACGCGAGCACGCCGACCGCCACGAGCGCCGTCGCCCGCACCACCCACAGCCGCTTGATCCGTCCTCTCGCCGTCATTTCGCCGGCACCCCTGGCCCGGGTGCCGCCGCGGACGCCGTCACGGGCTCCGACGCTTTCGACCCCCACAGCCACAGCCGCTTCAACTCCGGCAACGCCTTCACGGTTGCCACGCCCGCATCATCCACCGCGGTGTCCGTGAGATTCAGTGCCTCGAGCTTCTTCAACCCGTCCAACCGCCCCAGCCCCGCCGAAGTCACCGCCGTGCGCGTCAGATCGAGCGCCCGTAGATTGGCAAACGTGCCGAGCGTCGCGAGGCCCGCGTCGGTGATTTTCGTGCGTGCGAGCTCCGCCTCGACGATCAACGACCCCACCGGCGCCAGCTTCGCCAGCGCCGCGTCGTCGCACCGTCCCGGCGCGCTCGCGGTCCGCAGAATCAACCCGTCCGTCGGCACCTTCGACCGCGGCACCAGCCGCACGCCGAGCACCTTCTCCAATTGCGCGATCTCGGCCGCGCGCGGCTGCCAGTCGGGCGCCAGGGCCTCACTCTCCGTCTTCGCCCGCGCCAACGGCGGCGCGTCCGGAAACTCCGCCGGCACTTTCGTCGCCGAGGCCCCGCCCTTGATCCAGAGCTCGATCACCTTGCGCTCGCTCGCCGACAGCAACGGCTTGCCGTCGCTCGGCATCACTTCCTCGTCCGTCGCCGGCAGCGTGATGCGCCGGAAGAGTTCGCTGCCCTTGGGATCGCCGGGCGCCACCATCGCGCCCGACTCCGCGCCCTTCATCAGCCACTCGTAACTGTCCAGCCGCAGCTTCGCCTTCTGTTTCTCCGGCCCGTGGCACACCGTGCAGTGCCGGTCGAGAATCGGCGCGACGCGCGCGAGGTAAAACGACGTCTCGGCCCGCGCCGTGGCGGCGGACGCAAGGGCGGCGAGCAGAAAAGCTCCCCGTAGCCCTGCCCGCGAGAGCAGGGACCGCGCGCTCCTTGCGCCGCATCCCGTCCCGCTTCTCACGACGCGGCCTACCGGGGACAAAATTTCACGCGAGGATCTCATCGATGACTTTGGCCGGCAGCACGCCGGTGAGGCGCTGGTCGAGGCCCATGAATTTGTAGCTGAGCTTGCTGTGATCGAGGCCGAAGAGGTGCAGGAGCGTCGCATGGAGGTCCCGGATGTGCACCGGATCTCTCACGATGTTGTAGGAAAAATCGTCCGTCTCGCCGTAGGTGATGCCCGGCTTCACGCCGCCGCCCGCCATCCACATGCTGAAACAGCGCGGGTGGTGGTCGCGGCCGTAGTTGTCCGGCGTCAGCGTTCCCTGCGAGTAGACCGTGCGCCCGAACTCGCCGCCCCAGATCACCACGGTGTCGTCGAGCAGGCCGCGGCGCTTAAGGTCGGTCACCAGCGCATAGGTCGGCTGGTCCGAGTCCTCGGCCATGAGTTTGATGTTCGTCGGCAGCCGGCTGTGCTGGTCCCAGCTGCGCAGGAAAATCTGCGTGAAGCGCACCCCGCGCTCCGCCAGGCGCCGCGCCATGAGGCAGTTGTAGGCAAAGGTCCCCGGCTCCTTCGCCTTCGGACCGTAGAGGTCCCAAGTCGACTGCGGTTCGTTCGAAAAGTCCGCCAGCTCCGGCACCGAGGTCTGCATGCGGAACGCCATCTCGTATTGCGCGATGCGGGCGTTGATTTCCGGGTCGCCCACGCGCTCGAAGAGCTGCTGGTTCAGGCCGTTCACGCCGTCGATCATCGCGCGGCGCACGTCGCCGCCGATCCCTTTCGGATTGTTCAGGTGCAGCACCGGATCGCTGCCCGCGCGCAGGGCCACCGCCGCGTGCTCCGGCGAGAGAAAGCCCGACGACCACAACCGGTTCGACAGCGCCTGCACGTTGGTGCGGTGCGGCATCTTCGAGGTCATCACGACGAAGGTCGGCAACTCGTCGTTCACCGCCCCGAGGCCGTAGCTCAGCCACGCCCCGAGCGAGGGCCGGCCGGGGAACATGTTGCCCGTCGTGATCTGCAGGATCGCCGGCTCGTGGTTGATCGCCTCGGTGTGCAGCGACTTCATCACGCACAGCTCGTCCACGATCTTCGCCGTGTAGGGAAACAGCTCCGACACCCACGTGCCCGCTTTCCCGTGCTGCGCAAATTTGTAGAGGCTCGGCGCGATCGGAAACCGCGCCTGGCTCGCCGTCATGCCGGTGAGCGTCTGGCCGCCGCGCACCGACTCCGGCAGATCCTTGTCGAACATCTTCGCGAGCGCCGGCTTGTAGTCCCACGTCTCGAACTGCGACGGCGAGCCCGCCATGAACAGGTAGATCGCGCGTTTCGCCTTCGGCGCGTAGTGCGGCACCAGCGCCGGCAGACCGCCCGCCGCCCCACCCGGCGCCGCGCTCGCCAACGCCTGCGGCGCGCCGCGGCCGAGCAGCGTCGCGAGGCCGGCCCAGCCGAGGGCCTTGACGCCCCGGCCGAGGAAGTGGCGCCGCGTCTCGAGGTCGAGCCACTCGCGCTTCAAGCCGAGCGGCACGTGCGGCAGATCCCACACGGTCGGCTGCTCGCCGCAGTGGTCGGAACAGAGGCCGTGGTCATCGGACGGAGTCGGAGCGGAGGGGTGCATGGGCGTCACTTCGTCAGGAATTCGTCGAGGTTCAGAAATTGGCTCGCGACCACGGTCCATTGCGCGAGCTCGACCGGCGGGATCGTCGCGTCCGCCGGCGAATCACCGACCGTCAGCAGCGCCTTCGCGTCCGCCTCCCGGCCGGCGAACTTGGCCTGCACCGCCTCCGCGGATTTCAGGATCACGGCCCGCTCCTTCGCCTCCAGCGTCCGCGCCAGCGTCTCGCGCGCCAGAAAGTCGATCCGCGCCGCCGCGCCCGGCGCAGCCTTCACCGCGCGCTCGGCCAGCTTGCGCGCCGCTTCGACCCACTGCGGGTCGTTCATCGTCACAAAGGCCTGCAACGGCGTGTTCGTGCGCGCCCGCCGCGTGCAGGCGACTTCGCGGGAGGTCGCGTCGAAGGTCTCGAGCGACGCCGGCGCCGAGGCGCGCTTCCAGAAGGTGTAGACGCTGCGCCGGTAGAGCCCCTCGCCCTTGTCCGGCACATAGGTCTTGGTGTTCGACTCCGGCATCGCGACTTCCTCCCAGATGCCGGGCGGCTGATACGGCTTCACCGAGGGGCCGCCGATCTTCTCGACCAGCAGTCCCGCCGCCGCGAGCGCGCTGTCGCGCAGCATCTCGCCGTCCATGCGGAAACGGGGGCCGCGCGCGAGCAGCTTGTTGCCCGCGTCTTTTGCCATGCGGTCCGGTGTCGCCACCGCGCTTTGCCGGTAGGTCGCCGACATCACCAGCAGCCGGTAAAACGCCTTCACGTCCCAGCCGCCTTCGCGAAACTCCACCGCCAGCCAGTCGAGCAGGTCCGGGTGCGAGGGCCGGTCGCCCATGATGCCGAAATCGCCCGAGCTTTCGACCAGCCCGCGGCCA
>JBILLY010000406.1:0-4980 GCA_044375835.1 Opitutaceae bacterium | reverse complement strand
CCCCGTCCCGCCCGTCTCACCGCCCGTCTCCGGATGATGCCCGCCCGTCTTCGCGTCCTGTCCGGTCAGGCGGTCCGCCGCCGCCGGCGCGGCGCGCCGGCGTTCACCCTGCTCGAGGTGCTGCTCGCCCTCGCGATCATCGCCCTCGTCGCCAGCACCCTCATCGGCGGCGCCTCGCATCTCCTGAGCGAGACACCCGCCACGCCGCACGACGTGTTCTGGAAATCCGTGCAGGAAGCCCGCAAGACCGCCCTCAAGTCCGGCCGCGAGGTCCGCCTCAAATACGACAAAGAGAAACGCCACTTCTATCTCCTCGACGGCCTCGCTCCGCTCACCCTCGCCGCCGACGGCTTCACCAAAGAGGAGCGTCCGTTGAAGACCTTTCCCCTCGTCGGCCCCGGCGCCGCCGACCTCACCGTCGAATTCCTCAACGCCTCCACCAAAGGCGGCACGCTCCTGCTCATCGGCGGTGTCGCCGTCGAATCCAACCCCGCCACGCACGTCACCTTCTACTCCGACGGCACCTGTTCGCCCTTCCGCGCGCAGTTCACCCGCCCCGGCGCCGCCAGCATCCAGTCCATCGATCCCTGGACCTGCGCGCCCGTCCTCGCGCCGCCCGATCCGTATGCCCAGCCGGCCTTCGACTGAGCCGCCGATGTCCGCCGCCCGCCGTCTTCGTTCCGCCGCGCGCCGCGCCATCGTAGGGCAGGTCTTCGACCCGCCCCTCCGCTCCGCCCGCGTCCGCGCCGCGCCCCGCCGCGCCTTCACCCTCATGGAGGTGCTCATCGCCCTCATGATCGTGGCCATGGCCGTCGTCGTCCTCGGCGCCTCCTACCTCAATGTCCTCAACAGCTACGAAGCCGTCGGCCGCGGCATGGTCGTCAACGAGGACTTCGCCTTCGCCCGCCAGACCGTCCTCACCGAGCCGGATCGCACCAAAATCGAGCGCGGCGGCGACTTCGAATCCGTCGGCGGTCGCCGCGTCAAATGGACCGCCGAGATCGAATCGACGACCGTGCCCGACGTCTTCCGCGTCGTCTTCGCCTGCGAGATCGACGACCCGTCCCGCACCGAGAACGACAAGCAGACGCAGACCTTCCACCTGCTCCGCCCCACCTGGGTCAAAGACGCCGCCGAGCGCGGCAAACTCGTCGAGCAGATGAAGACCCGCATCGCCGAGATCCAGGGCGACATCGCCGCCAAGCAGGCCCGCCGATGACCGCGCCTCGTATCCAGTTTCCGGCCACGCCTCCCGCCGTAGGGCCTGACCTTGGTCGGGCCGTCCCTCGCCGCGCTCCCCGCTCCCTTTCCCCGGCGTCCGTTGCCCGCAAGCCGCGCCGCCGCCGCACTCTCGCCCGCGCCTTCACCCTCCTCGAGATCCTCCTCGCCCTCGCCCTCGTCGCCCTGCTCCTCCTCGCCATGAACACCTTCGTGTTCTCCATGGCCGAGCTCTGGGGCCAGCGCAGCGAGCCGCGTCTCTTCGACCAGCACGTCCGCGCCGTCACCCGCTTCCTCGAGCAGGAACTCCGCGCCTCCGCCCTCCCGCCCGCCGCCCGCGCCAACTCCACCCCCATCGCCCTCCAGGAGATCCGCCCGCAGAACGGCGCCATGGAAAAGATGCTCACCTTCGAGCTGCCCGCCGGCAGCCGGCTCTTCCAATGGCCCGGCCGCCCGCTCCCCGAGGTCGTGTGCTCCTTCCAGGCCCGTTCCGGCGAGGGCCTCGTCCTCCTCTGGCACTCGCGCCTCGAGAAGAATTTCGACACCGACTCCCCCCGCGAAACCGTCGTCACTCCGCTCGTCACCGCGCTCGCCTACGACTACTACGATGCCGACACCCAGCGCTGGTCCAGCGAGACCACGCTCAAGAGCGACCCGCAGGGCCAGCCGATGGCGCCGCAGCGCCTGCGTCTCAAGTTCGCCTACGGCAAGCTCACCCGCGAGGCCCTCGTGTCGCTCCCCACGCCCGGCGAAGGTTTGCCGGTCTTCTGACGCCATGCCCGCTCCCGTCCCCGCGCCGCCCGCCGTCCCCGCCGTATCCGACCTCCGGATGCCGCGCCGCGCCCGCGTCGCCCGCCGCGCGTCCGTCCTCGTGATCGTCATGGTCACGCTCCTCTTCGCCACCTTCGCGCTCCTCGCCTTCATGGAAAAGGCCGGCGTCGACCTCCTCGTCGAGCAGCGCGAAGCCGTCACCCGCCGCCTCCGCGGCGAGGCCTACTCCGCCCTCGAGGTCACCCTCGGCGTGCTCCACGTGTTCAGCGAGGTCGGCGGCGGCCTGCGCAGCCCCTCCGAGGGCTGGGACCGTCCGCTGGAGTTCGCCGGCTACACCCCCTCCGACGACCGCGTCGTCGAGATCACCTTCGACGACGAGAGCGGCAAGATCCCGCTCCCCCGCGTCAACGCCCAGGTCCTCACCCTCCTGTTCCACAACTGGGGCGTGCAAAAAACCGAGGCCGAGGACCTCACCGACGCTCTGCTCGGCTGGATGAAGGCCGACCACGTCGCCACCTCCTCCATCCGCCCCGACTACGACAGCGGCCCCGTCCCCTACGAGGCCCCCGGCCGCTCGCTCCGCTCCTATCACGAACTCGCCGCCATCGAGAAGATCCGCGACTTCTTCTACGAGACCGACGGCCGCCCCAATCCCTACTGGCACCGCTTCGTCGACGCCGTCTCGCTGCTCGATTTCGCCCGGCCCAATCTCAACGGCGCCAAGCCCGACACCCTCGCCGCCGTCGGCCAGCTCGACCAGACGCAGATGCAAAACGTCACCGACTTCCTCCGCGGCACCGGCAACCAGCAGTTCAACGGCCCCGGCTTCTTCAAAGACCCCGGCGAGGCCGCGCGCCTCACCGGCGCCGCCGGCAACACCGCCGGCTTTTCCGCCACCATCAGCGCCCTCCGCATCAACGTCGTCGTCCGCGAGGGCCGCAATGAATACAAACTCATGGCCATCGTCGCCCCGCCCGGCGGCGCCACCACCGTGCAGCAGACCGCCGTGAAAAAGACCACCACGGCCGCCGCCGCCAAACCCGGCGACCAACAGCAGAACCGCCCCAACGCCACCCAGACCAATCCGCGCCCCGGCGGTGCCAACAACGCCGCCAACCGCGCCCTGAAATACCCCTTCACCCTGCTCGAAATCCGCGAAAACGACGACATCCCGTCCGCCCCCGGCGCGTCCTCGTAGACCTCCGCTGCCGCTTCCGCCGGTCCTCGCCCGCTCCCGCCGCCAACTTCCGCCTTCTCTCCGTCTCCCCCTCTCTCCATCTCTCCCTCCCGGCTTTCCGGCCTCCGCCTCCCACCACCGCCCACGATGGCTTCGCCCTTTTCGTTTCTCCGCTCCGGCCCGCCGCCCCCCAAGGTGGCGCTCCTGCCGTCCGCGCTCTTCTTCACGCGGACCGTGGCCGTGACTCCCGGCGCCGCCGCCGCCGAAGCCGCCGCCCAGATCGAACTCGCCCTCGAGGCCGTCGCCCCCTTCCCCCTCGCCCAGCTCTACTACGGCTGGTTCTGGTCGCCCGGCGCCGAGCAGGCCTTCGTCTACGCCGCCTACCGCCGCCGCTTCACCGCCGAACAGACCGCCGCCTGGGAAGGCGCCGAGGTCGTGCTCCCCGAATTCGCCGCCGCCTTCGGCGCCACCCTCGAGCCCGCCTCCACGCTCGTCTTCACCGCGCCCGACGCCCTCACCGCCGTCCACTGGGGCCCCGCCGGTTTCCCCGCCCGCGTCCTCTCCGCCGCCCTCCCGCCCGAGGCCACCGACGCCGACCGCGCCGCCGCCCGCGACGGCCTCTTCCGCGACCTCGGCGGCAGCAAGACCGTCGTCGACCTCGCCGCCCCGCTCGCGCCCGCCCCGGCCGAGACCGACCGCGAGATCGAGTTTCGCAGCGGCGACTTCGTTTCCCGCCTCTCCGCCGCCACCCTCGCCGCCCTCGATGTGCGCGACAAAGGCGAACTCGCCGCGCTCCGCAACGCCCGCCGCCGCGACGTCGTCCTCTGGCGCACCGCCGTCGGCCTCGCCGCCTCCCTCGTCCTCCTCGGCCTCGGCGAACTCGCCCTCGTCGGCGGCCGCATGTGGCAGCAGTCCCGCAATCGCCAGGTCGCCGCCCAGAAACCCGAGGTCGACCGCATCTCCGGCATCCACGAGCTCACCGGCAAAATCGAGGAACTCGCCACCAAGCGCCTCCGCCCCGTCGAGATGCTCATGCAGCTCGTCGGCGAGAACTACGACCGCAAGCCCGACGAGATCTGGTTCACCCGCGTCCAGTCCGACACCTCCAAGGGCCTCTACACGATCTACGTCGAGGGCATCGCCGCCAACGCCGCCCTCGTGAATTCCTACGAGTCCACCCTCCGCAAGGTCCCGCAGATCGAGAAGGCCGATATCCAGATCTCCGGCTCCATCGGCCAGCAGGCCAAGTTCCTCCTCACCGCCGTCTTCAAGCCCGACGCCTTCCCGCCCGCCGCCGCCCCTGCGCCCGAGGCCACCGCCGCCGCGCCCACCCCGGCCGCCGCTCCCGCCGCCGGTCCCGAAGCCTCGAAAAAATCTCCCGCCCCCCGCACATGATCCGCAGCCTCCGCCTCTTTTTCCTGACGCGCGCCCTGCGGGAGAAGCTCCTCCTGCTCGTCTTCCTCGGCATCGGCGTCCTCTGGTGGTTCTCCGCCTACAACCGCCGCGCCGCCGTCCTGTGGCGCGAGCAGCGCGCCACCGGCTCCCAGCTCGCCGTCCAGGGCCAGTGGTTGAAAAACAAATCCGTGATCGAGCAGACCGCGCAAAAGACCGCCGGCCGCTTCAACGCCGCCAAGACCCTCAACGGCAACCAGCTCGTCACCGCCGTCACCACCATCGCCAGCGAAGTCGGCCTCAAGAACACCACCGGCGGCTCCCCCACCACCACGCCCTCCGGCAAGTTCATGATCCACTCGGGCGAGTTCACCATCCGCAACGTCAACTTCGACGCCGTGCGCAAACTCGACGACGCCCTC
>JBILLY010000162.1:0-8192 GCA_044375835.1 Opitutaceae bacterium | reverse complement strand
CCGTGGCCGCACCGGTCGGGGGGTGGCGCAGACTAACAGAAAGCCGCGCGGCGCTGTAGGCGAAGATGCGTTTCTATTTTAAGAAATTGCGCCACGGCAGAATTGTTCTCAGAAAACGGCGCGATGCCGAAGACCCCCAAACGAAAGCGCGTGGCCCTGCTGGTCGCCGGCTGGAACCAATACGGACGCGGTATCATTGAAGGCGCCTGGCATTTTGCGCAGCATCATCGCTGGAACCTCGACATGCAGCCCGCTGGGCCGGACGGCACCATGCACATGCCCGAAGGATGGCAGGGCGACGGCATCATCGCCACGGTGCACACGCGCGAGTTGGCGGCGACCTTGCGCGGTTATGGCGTGCCGGTGGTAAATGTCTCCGGGGCGCGTTTCGCCGGGAGTGAATTTCCACGAGTGTGTGCGGATGCACGGGCCGTGATGGAACTCGCCGTCGGGCACCTGCGGAGCAAGGGACTGACGCAGATCGCGTTTTGCGGCGAACCCGAGAGGGAGTTTCTCGAATTTTGGGAAAAGGCCTACACGGTGGCCGCGCGCGAGCTCGATTTTGCCCCGTTGATCTACACACGTGGGCCCGGCCTCGCGAAGGATGCGGGACTCGTGGCGCAGCGGCGTGACCGCGCGCGGTGGCTGCGCAGCCTTCCGCACTCGGTCGGGGTCATCGGCTGGGATACGATCACGTGTCGCAACGTCGCCAGCGCCTGCGAACTCGCCGGGCTGCAAGTGCCCGATCAAGTGTCGATCATCAGTCTGTCGACGGAGGATTTGTTGGGGCAGACGATTCATCCGCCGATCAGCGGCATCGATATTCCGGTGAAGCGCATCGGCTACGAAGCGGCCTCGCTGCTGGATCAACTCATCCGTGGCCGACGCTCGGTAGCGAGCGAGCATCTGCTCCAGCCCTTGGGGATCACCGCTCGGCAGTCCACCGACCTCTTCGAATGTGACGACGCGAAGGTGCGGCAGGTGATGCGGTTCATCAAAGAGAACGCGGCCGCTGGCATTAGTGTGAAGGACCTGCTGCGGGCGGTGCCGATGGGCCGGCGCACGCTGGAGCGGAGATTTACCGCCGCCGTTGGGCACAGCGCGGCGGAAGAGATCCGGCGGGCGAAGATCGAGCGGGTGCGACAGTTGCTGACGACGAGCGACATGGCAGTGCCCGACATCGCGGAGGCCTGCGGCTTCGCCTACGTCGAGCACATGATCCCGCTCTTCGCCCGCTACCACGGCTCCACGCCGGCGGCATTTCGCCGCAACCTCCGGGGTGCCTCGCGCCTGAAGTGAGCGAATGCGCGTCGCGATAGCGTCGAATGGGTGTGTCAGGATAGTTGGCGGCCCCGATCGTTTTACGGCAGGTCGCATCTTGGCTGATTGCAGTGCGAACACTGACGTAGCGGTCGGAGGAGGGGGGCGCTGCGCTCGGCGGGTTCCGGCTCCGGCGGGCTAGAAATCGAACGAGTTCGTCAGGTCCCACGTGCGGGTTTGCCCGAGGGAGTCCCAACCAAGCCTCTACCTTGGTGTGTTTCTGATCGGCGGGCACTATCGCAGATTCGGTGGACGATTCACGGACGGAATTTTAACGGCACCTAAAATCCGAGTGGATCCGTCGCGTTTTCTCGCCGTCGCCGCCGACCCAAAACGAAAACTTATTTCAGGGTCGTTAAAACGTCGCTCTTGTTTCTCACTGAAACCAGAGGCCTGCAAAAAATTAATTCCGCACCAAGAGGTTCTTGATACGGGAAAACTGGCGGAGAGGGAGGGATTCGAACCCTCGGTAGCCTTTCGACTACACATGATTTCCAATCATGCGCATTCGACCACTCTGCCACCTCTCCGGGTGAGATCGGAGGCCTCCGTTTCCGCAGGCCGCCGACTGGTCAGGGGTCGGAACAAAGGCACCGCCCTTCCGCGGGTCAACGCGTAATTATCACCCGCGCCGCTTCCGCGCTCCCGCGCGTCCCGCCCGCGGTCGGTCCGCTTCCCGCCGCCCTCCGTCCCGCATCCGCCCGCACTCCGTTCCGCCGTCGCCCACGGCCCCACGCGCCCGCACCGGCCGCGCCTCACAGCGCCTGCTTCAGCAGCGTCGCGATGCGCTCGTGGTAGCCGCGGCTGAGTTTCAGTTTCGTGCCGTCGTGGAGAATCACCGCATACTCGCCGGCGAACGACGGGCTCAGTTTCCGCAGGCGGTCGATGTTCACGATCGTCGAACGGTGGATGCGGATGAACTGCTTCGGGTCGAGCCGCGCTTCCAGCCGCGCCATCGTCTCGCGCATCAGGTGCGCCCGGCCGCCGACGTGGAATTTCATGTAGTCGCCCTCCGCCTCGATCCAGTCGATCTCCTCCGCCTTCAGGAAGAAGATCTCGCCCGACGACTTCAGCAGGATCCGCTCGCCCGGCTTCTCCGGCGTCGGCGCCGCGCCGTGTCCCGTCTGCTGCAGGTAATCGAGCAACTGCGAGAGGCGCTGGTTCACCGAGTCCGCCTGCCGCCGGCGCACCTCTTCCTTGCCGCGCATCAGCGCCGCACTGAACCGCGTGTCGTCGTAGGGCTTCAGCAGGTAGTCGACCGCGTTGACCTCGAAGGCCCGCAGCGCGTGCTCGTCGTAGGCCGTCACGAAGATCACCGCCGGCGCCTCCGCCGCACCGACCTCGCTGATCGCGGCAAACCCGTCCGACCCCGGCATCTGCACGTCGAGAAACGCGAGGTCCGGCCGCTCGCGCCGGATCAGCTCCGCCGCCTCCAGCCCCGTGCCGGCCTCGCCCACGATGTCCACCGCCGGGTCGCGCTCCAGCAGCAGCCGCACGCCGCGGCGCGCCGTCGGCTCGTCGTCGACGATGATCGTGCGGAAACGCGTTGCGGCGCCGGCGGCGGGCAGACCGGAGAGCGTGGCGGACGAGCGGGACGGAGGCGGGAGCGTGGCTTTCATGTGCGGCAGGGCAGGACGATTTGGACCGTGACGCCCCGGCCCGGCTCGCTGCGGAGCGAGAGCTGGCCGTGGGCGCCGTAAATTTTTGCGATGCGTTCGCGCGTGTTGCTGAGGCCGACGCCTTCCTTGGCGCGCTTGGTGCCGTCGCCGAGGCCCGGACCGTCGTCGCGCACCTCGAGGTGGAGTTTGCCCGCTTCCACGCGGCCCACGAGGTCGACGCGCCCCGGCCCCTGTTTCGAGGCGATGCCATGGAGAATCGCGTTTTCCACCAGCGGCTGGAGCAGCAGGTTGGGGATGCGCGCATCGAGGGCGTCGGCGTCGATCGCGATGCCGACCGCCAAGCGGTCCGAAAACCGCGCCTTCTGGATGTCGATGTAGGCCGCGAGAAAATCCAGCTCCTGCCGCACCGTCACTTCGTGCACGCGCGTGTTGTCGAGCGACATGCGGAGCAGCGAGCTGAGCCGCGCGATCAAACCCACGGCCTCGTCGTTCTTCTGCTCGCGCACGAGCACCGCGATGGTGTTGAGCGTATTGAACAGGAAGTGCGGCCGCAGTTGCTCGCGCAGCGCCTTCAGCTCGGTCTCCACCAGCCGCGCCTCGAGCTGCACCGCCTTCAGCTCCTCGTTTTTGTAGCGCTGGTGGATCTCGAGCCCGTAGCCCACCGTCAGCACCGCCCAGTAGAACGCCATGTCGATGATGTTGCGCCCGTAGAAACTCTGCAGCGCCGTCCGCCAAAACTCCCCCGACAGCTCGTTCCAGAAGAGCATGTAGGCGAGCATGCGGCCCAGGTAGTAGGTCGCCATCACCGTGAAACTCATGCCGAGGTGAAACGCGATCCCGCCCACCCAGTGTCCCGTCGCGAGCGGCACCTTGTCCCGCATCCGCAGGATCAGCGGCGCCAGCAATGCCCACATCAGCGCGCGTCCGAACTGCGGCAGCGCCACTTCCACGAAGTCCACCGAACCGGCGCGCAGGCCCGCACGGTTGTTGAAATACACTTCGATCGACAGCACGAATCCGAGGAACGTCCAGCCGGCGACGACGACGGCATAGCGGATCCAGCGGTTGTGCATGACGGTGGGGTTCATTCTCCTCTCATCGGCGCGGTTCAAGCGGATACTGCCCGCCCTGCGACGAACCGACGACAATCCGCGACGAACGGCGGATTTGAACGATGAAACCTGCGACGAACGGCGGCGACTCCCCGGTCCCGCATCCCGGGGTTTCCCCCGCGCCGCACCGCCCGCCCGGTCACCGCGGCGGGACGGGAGCGTGCGGCGCCGCACCGCCCCGCACGGCAAATCCCCGCCCGCATCCGGCGCGGACCGGCACTTCGCGCTACTTCGCGGGGTCGATGGGTTCGCGCCCGTCCGCCCCGCGCGCCAGCGCCTGCCCCAGTTTTTCGAGCGCCGCCTCCGTCACGAGCACCTTCCAGTCCGCGTCGGTGCGCTGGAAGCGCAGGTCCACTTCCTTCGGCGTGCCGTCCGCCGCCGTCAGCAGCAGCCGCGCGAAGCCGTGCCCGTCCGCGGGCAGCGTCCACTGCCGCACCTCGGCCGTTCCCGTCGGCACCTCTTTCACCGTGAGAAACGCCACCAGCTTCTCCGGCGTGGGGCACTGCGCGCGCAACTCGGGCCCGAGCCGCGCGTGGAGCGCCCGCGCCGCGTTGACCGCCGCGCCGTCGAAGACCACGCACTCGGCCATCGCGTCCACATCGCCGCCCGCCGCCGCCCACAGCACCGTCTCGAGCGCGGCCGCGGGCGTCGCCCGGCCGGCATTTCGCCACTCGCGGCCGGGCACCGTGGCGCCGACATCGAAACGCCCGCCGGTCGCCCGCGACTGCGCCGCGACCCGCTCGGCCGATTCCGCGCGCTGCCGCAGGCCCGTCACCGCGGTGCGCACCTTCGCCGCGAGTTCCCGCTCGCGCCGCAGTTTCTCCGTTTCCGCCGCGGACGGCACCTCCGCTTCCCGCCGGCGGCGCTCCTCCCGCACCCGGCTCCACTCCTCGTGCTGCGCCCGCGCCGCCGCCGCCTCGGCCGCGAGCGCCGTCAGTTCGCCGCGTTGCCACGCCAGGACCGCGACGACCGCCGCCGCCAAGCTCCCGATCAGAATCCAGCCGGATGCACCGCGCATGGCTCAGAACCAGAAGGTCGGCACGCGCGGCCCCTTCGCCGCGTCCGCGGCGGTGCCGATGGTGAATTTCATCGGCAGCCGCAGCCGGGTGTTGACCGCCTGCGTGTCCTTCACGCCGGCCTGGAATCTCCACTTTGCGACCGCCTCGAGCGCGGCCGTCGCGAATTCCGGGTGCGTCGTGCGCACCGCCGTCGCGTCGCGCACCTCGCCCGCCGCATCGACCACAAACTCCAGCAACGCTTCGCCGCCGATGCCCTCGCTGCGGAACGCCGCCGGGTAACCGGGCCGCGCCTGGAACGTCGGCCGCGGGGGCACGTCGAGCTGCGCACTTTCGTAAACCGGCCCCGCCAACGGCCCGCGGGCGGCCGCCCCCGCGGTCGGGACCGCCGGCACCGGCCGCGGCGCCAGCGCCGCCAGTCGCACGCCCAGCGCCGCCTCCTCCTTCCGCAATGCGGGCAACAACGCCGCTTCCTTGGCCGCCAGCTCCGCGTCCACCGCGGCCTGCGCGAGCTGACGCGCGGCCGCTTTTTCCACCGCCAGGGTTTCGGCCGGCACCGCCAATCGCGCGGCTTCGGCCCGGAGATGCGCCGCTGCGCCCGCCTGCACCAGCCACCCGCCCAAGCCGAGGGCCGCCGCCGCCCCGCCCGCCGCCAGCTGCAATTTGGTCATGCTCATAAATGCTCCCGCGATTCCGCCGCCCGCCGCCGCCGCTCCGCCCGCGAGCGCCGCGCCCGTGACACTCGCCGCCAACCCGCCCGGCGCCGCCGTCACCGCGTGCTGCCCAAGGGCCAGCGCCAGTGCCGCGCTCGTCGAAGTCACCCCGCGCCGACCGAGCCGCTCCCGCAATTTGTCCAGCGCGCGCTCCACGCGCATGCGCGCGGTGTTGTCGCTCACGCCGAACCCGGCGCCGATGGTCGCGTAGTCGCGGCCCTCGAAATACCGCAGCAAAATCGCCGTGCGCTCGCTCTCCGCGAGTTCGCCCAGCGCCGCGTCGATCACCGGCCGCGCCCGCTCCCAGTCGAGCGACTCCGTGCGTCCGTCTGTCGCCTCCGTGTCCATAGTCGCCGCGGTCTGCTCGCGCACCGCCCGCCGCCGTTCGCCGCGCACGGCCTTGGCCGCCGCAAACCGCGTGCTCGTGAACAACCACCCCGCCAACACGCCGCCCCGTTCGCCGGCGACCGCCCCCGCCTTCCGCGCGAGCGCCACGAACACCGCCTGCGTCACATCCGCGGCGAGGTGCGCGTCGCCGTTCACCTGCCGCAGCGCCGCCGAATGCACCAAGTCGAGGTGCCGCCGCACCAGCGCGGCAAACGCCGTTTCGTCGCCGTGGTGCGCATAGGCCCGGAGGAGGTCCGCGTCGGTCTGCATCGTGGTTCGACCCATAGCACCCGCCGCGCGGCCGACCGCACCGGAAAACGCTCCGGTAACCGGAAAATCGTCCGCGGAACCGGCTCCCGGCGGCGGACGGCGATCGCCCCGGCCGCCGGCCGCGCGCCGCACCCGCTCACTCCATCAGCACCTGCGTGCGCCGCACCAGATCGATGAACTCGCCGCGATAGCCGCCCGGGTCGTCGGGCAGGTTGGCCATCGCCGCCGCCGCCCACGCGAGCACGTCGCCGAGCGTGGCCTGACCGCGGTGCGGCGATCCGCGCAGAATCATGCCGTATTCCGCCACCGCCGCCGCGAACCGGAAATCCGGGCTCGCCTTCGCGAAGTTCCCGCCGCGATCCACCAGCGGAAACTCCACCTTGCGGCTCACGGCCCCGGTCGGATCTTTGAAGCGCAGTCTCACCGTCAGCAACTCGCCCGCCACCGCCGCCGGCACCGCCTGCACCGCCGGCGCACGGTAGCGGAACTCCTCCTCGTCGCCGCCGCGGCCGGCCGCGGCACCCCCCGCCCCCACCGGCACCACTTCGTAGAGTGCCGTCACGGTGTGGCCCGCGCCGATCTCGCCCGCGTCGATGTCGTCGTCCGCGAAGTCCTCCGCGTGCAGCACCCGGTTCTCGTAGCCGATCAACCGGTAGCTCGCCACTTGCGCGGGATTGAACTCCACCTGCACTTTCACGTCCTTCGCGATCGTCGCGAGGGTGCTCGTCACTTCCTCCACGAGGATCTTCCGCGCCTCGCGCTCGCTGTCGATGTAGCCGTAGTGCCCGTTGCCCTTGTCCGCCAGCAACTCGAGCGTGGCGTCCTTGAAATCGCCCATGCCGAAACCGAGCACCGTGAGAAACACGTTCGTCTTCGCCTGCGCCTCGACCAGCCGCACCAGCTCGCCCGGCCCGGTCACCCCGACGTTGAAGTCGCCGTCCGTGCACAGGATCACGCGGTTCAGCCCGTCCGCCGCGAAATTCGCCTTGGCGATGTCGTAGGCGAGCTGGATGCCGAGCCCGCCGTTGGTCGAGCCGCCCGGTTGCAGCGCGTCGAGCGCCGCGAGGATTTCCTTCGACCGCGCCGCCGGCGTCGACGGCAGCGCCAGCCCCGTGCCGCCCGCATAGGTCACGATCGCCACCCGGTCGTCGCCGCGGAGCTGGCCGACGAGTTCGCGCATCGCGTGCTTCACCAGCGGCAACCGGTTCGGCGCGCCCATCGAGCCGGAAACATCCAGCAGGAAAACCAAATTGGCCGCCGGCCGCTCCGCCGCCGTGACTTCGCGGCCTTTGAGCCCGATGCGCACCAAGCGGTGCGCCGGCGCCCACGGCGCCTCCGCCACCTCCAGCGAGGCCGAGAACGGCGCATCCGCCACCGCGCGCGGGGCGGCCGCCGGCGGCGCGTAGCGATACGGGAAATAGTTCAGCAGCTCCTCGATCCGCACCGCGTCCGACGGCGGCAGCTGCCGCCGCTCGATGAAGCGCCGCACGTTGCTGTAGCTCGCCGTGTCCACGTCGACGGCAAAGGTCGACAACGGACTCACCCGCACCTGCAGAAACGGATTGTCGCGAAACGTCGCGTAACTCTCCGCGCCCGCCGCCGCGAATTTCGCCGCCCCGCCCGTCGCCGCCGGATCCGCCGACCGCGGCCCCGGAAACAGATCCAGTCCGCGCCCGCCGCCCCCGGGCACCGGCTGCCCGTCGAGCGCCCGCAGACCCGGCGTGAACCGCAGGTCGCCCGCCCCGCGCGCGAAGC
>JBILLY010000161.1:0-8196 GCA_044375835.1 Opitutaceae bacterium | reverse complement strand
GGAGAAGGTGCGGGTGTAGGTGAGCTTGGAGGAGGAGCCGCCGCCGTTGTTGAGCGTGGAGACCGTGTTGGTCTTGCTGGCGGCGGTGCTGCCGCTGGCCACGCGATTGGTGATCAGCGTGAGCATGCCGTCGCCATCGATGCTGCTGCGGCCGTTGGCGACGTTGACGTTGGAATTGTCGTTGGCGGCGACGAAGGTGAAGTTGCGGTTCCAGAACTCGCCCTCGGTGTAGGTGTAGATGCCGGTGAGGGAGAGGACGAGGGAGCGGGAGACGCGCCAGTCGGCGGTGAGCGTCATGGCGTCCTTGAGGATGGTCTTGTTGCCGTCCTTGAAGTCGATCTGGCGGATGACCATCGGGCGCGGGTCGGCGGCGTTGGGCGTGCGGTTGTAGCCGTTGTTGACGACGTATTGCTCGGTGTAGCTGTGGGCGTGGCTGGCGGAGAGGAGAACGCCGAATTTCTGGTCGAAGAAGGATTCCGCGTAGTCGAAGGAGTAATTGGGCTTCCACTTGTAGGATTCGCCGTCGCGGGGGCCGGCGGTCTTGTTGAAGGTGAATTCCTCGGCGTTGAAGTTGAGGGAGGTGTTGTAGGCGAGGGTGCGGCCGCGGCGGTCGAAGGCGCGCTTGGTGCGCATGTTGATGGTGCCGGCGGGGGAGTCGGCGTCGGAGTCGGGCGTGGTGGTGCGGTTGATCTCGATCGATTCGATGGCGGTGATGGAGAAGCCCTCGAAGGAGGTGGCGCGGGAGGCTTCGCCGCCGCCGCGGTTGGCGTCGGCGGAAGCGGAGCGGATGCCGTCGAAGGAGACGCCGACGTATTGGGAATCCATGCCGCCGAGGCGGGGGCCGCGGGCCTCGGACTCGACGTAGTCGAGGTCGACGCCGGGGAGGTATTTGAGGAATTCGCCGACGTTGCCGTCGGTGACGTCGCCGAAGATGTCGGAGGCGACGGAGGTGGTGATGCTCATCGAGCGGCGTTGGGCCATGATGGCTTTGGCGTTGCCCTCGCGCTCGGTCGAGACGGTGAAGGCCTGGAGCTGGACGACGCCGTCCTTGGCGGCGCCGGCGGGTGCGGTGGCGGCGGAGGTGCTGGTGAGGTTGATATCGCGGACGGCGGTCTGGCCGGCGGCGACGGTGAAGGTCTCCTTCACGACGTTGTAGCCGGTGTAGTTGACGGTGATGGAGGCGGCGCCGGCGGGGACGCCGGTGAAGGAGAAGGAGCCGTCGCCTTCGGTGTAGGTGATCTGGTTGGTGCCATCGAGGCGGACCTCGGCATCGCGCACGTATTCTTTGGAGACCGGGTTGAAGACGCGGCCTTGGATCGTGCCGGTGTTCTGGGCGAAGGCCGCGAGGCAGGTCGCGAACCAAGCGAAGATCACCGCGAGGAAACGGAGACTACGGGCAGGTGGTTGGGTTTTGGTGTGCATGGTCACTGGGTTGGGTCGGAAAACGCCGAGGCGACGCAGCATCGCTCGGCGAAAGGGGGAGGGGGGGACCTGACGGGCTAGTAAGGTAGGGGGCCGCGGGCGTGCGGCGCCCGGGCAAAGAAATATCTGCGTGAATTCCGGCGTGCGCGGCAAGAGCTTATCCGGGGGCCGGGGGGATTTTCTCCAGCGTGAGTCCCGGAGCGGGCACGGCCGGCTAGGCTGACCGCGCGGAGACGACGAGCGGGGAAAATGGACAGTGCCCGGCGCACGTCCGCGCGGGCGTGGAATTCAGACCGTAGGCGTCGAAACGGGAGACGACCGGAAGCGCGCCGGACAAAGCGGGAAAGCCCGCACGGAACGAATTTCTCGGCCGGCGGGGAGCTGGCGGGCGGCTGGAATCAGGCCAGCTCGAGGCCGCGCATGGTGCCGGTGGCGGAGGCGAACTTGTCGGTCTCGATGCCCATGCGCTGGAGCATGGAGACGAAGAGATTCGGCAGCGGGTAATTGTGCGTCGGGTCGAACCCGAGGTGCTGGCCGTGCTTGAAACCGCCGCCGGCGAAGAGCGTGGGCAGGTTGGTCGTCACGTGGGTGTTGGCGTTGCCGAGATTGGTGCCGTAGAGGACCATCGAGCGGTCGAAGAGCGACTCGCCGTCTTCCTGCACGGCCTTGAGGCCGTCGAAGAGGCCGGCGAGGAGCTTCATGTGCCACTCGTCGATGGCCTTGAGCTGCGCGATCTTCGTGGACGACTTCCCGTGGTGGCTGAGGTTGTGGTAGCCGTCGGTGATCTTGGTCTCGTGATCGTGGAGGTCGATCGCGGGCGAGTTCACGCTGTCGAGCAGGAGCGAGATGGAGCGCGTGGAGTCGGTCTGGAAGGCGAGGAGCGCCATGTCATACATGAGCTTCACCTTGTCCATGTATTCGCGCGGGCTGGACGGATCGAGCGGGACGGGGGCGGCGACCTGCGGCTTGGGGCGCTTCTCCCATTCCTTGGCCATTTCCATGCGGCGTTCGAGTTCGCGCACGCTGGTGAAATACTGGTCGAGGCGGTCGCGGTCGCGGGCGCCGACGCTGCGCTGGAGGTGTTTGGCCTGGCCGCCGACGGCGTCGAGGATGCTCTGGCCTTGGGCGAGTTTGCGGAGCTGGGCCTCGACCTCGGCGGGGGTGCCCTGGACGAAGAGTTTTTTGAAAACGTCGGAGGGTTTTTCCTCGCAGGGGATGAGAACGCCGGAGGCGGTCCACGAGAGGCTGCGCACGCCCTGCTGGACGTTGACGCCGAGGGTGAGCGACGGGAAGCGCGTCTCGTGGCCGATGCGCTCGGCGATGTATTGGTCGAGCGAGATGGTGTTGCGGAAGCCGCCGCTGCCGGGGTGCGGGGCGGCGGTGAGGAAACAGATGTCGGCGGGGTGGCCGCCGTCGACGTCGGGGTGCGAGACGCCGCTGAAGACGGTGAAGTCGTCGCGGTGGGCCTTGAGGTGCTCGAGGTAGGGCGAGAGGGCGTAGCCGCGGCCGGTTTGCTTGGGGAAGAACTGGTCGGGGAGGAGGCCGAGGTTGTTGCAGATGCCGAGCATGCGGCGGGGCTTGGCGGCGGCGGCTTTGGCGGTGCCGGCGCGGGCGAAGGCCGGGAGCATCGACTCGAGCAGCGGGAGGGACATCACGATGCCGGCGCTGCGGAGAAACTGGCGGCGCGAGACGGCCCGCTGCGTGGCGACGAAGGAACCGGCGGTGGCGGAGGCTGGGCGAGCGGGGGCGGGAGTCGGGCGCATGGGGGGAAGACGGAGAGACGAGGGGGCCGCGGGGTGCGGTGGTGTTGGGGTAAAACGGGGCGCGGCACAATCCCGTTTACCGCGGCGCGGGGAGTCGCCAGGGTGCGCGGCACGATGAGCGACCCGACGGATCCGCCCCGGAAATTCTACCGGCTCAAGCCGAAGGAATTCGAGCGGGTGAACGAAATCCCGGGGGCGGCGGCCGTTGGGCCGACGGGCGATGCGTCGACGGGCCGGACGGAGCGGGCGACGGGCGATGCGGTGGAGTCGGCCGGACCGATCGACGCGAACGGCGGGGCCGGCGCGAAGGCGGCGGGGTCGGACGCGGAGACCCGGACGGGAGCGATTGCCGGAGACGCGGCGCCGCGCGAGGCGGGCGCGGGGACGGCGGGTTCCGGTGGGGTGGACGTGCGCGACTTGGTGCGGCTGGGCAGTGCGGGCGCGCCGTTGCTCGGTTCGAACCAAGTGCGGACGACCGCCAACGAGGTGCACGCGATGCTGGCGCAGAACGAGGCGGTGGCGGAGGCGCACGGACTCAACGCGGTGAAACCGGTGCGGAAATTTCTCCGGCGGAAGCGCGATTTTTGGGTGATGCTGGTCGGCGGCAATCTGCTGATTGCGGTGCTCTATTTCGGGCCGAACTTCGTGGCCTTCCAAGTCGCGACGCTGGCGTCGCGGCAGGTGCCGGATGCGGGCGGCTACGTGATGATGGTGCTGCGAAACCCGGTCCTCTTCGCGTTTCCGACGGCGATCGCGGTCTTCTACTCCGGCCTGCTGGTGTGGCTGATGTTCGGGTTGATGGAGGACTACTGAGCGGGGCGGGAGGAGCTGAGAGCTGAGAGTCGAGGGCTGAGCGACGAGGGCTCGGGCGGTGGAAGCGAAAGGAACGGGCGCGAGTCGAGCGCGGAGCCGTCAGGTCTCGGCGGCGGGGCTGCGCGGAGCGGCGGCGGAGCGGCGGGCGGCGAGTTCCCAGAGGAGGACGGCGGCGGCGACACTGACGTTGAGCGACTCGACGTGGCCGGAGCCGGGGATCGTGACGAGGCGGGCGCAGGCGGCGGCGACGTCGGGAGCGAGGCCGTGCTCCTCGTTGCCGAGCAGGAGCGCGAGGGGGCGGCGGTCGCGGGGGCGGGCGGCGTCGGCGCGGCCGCCGCGGGTGGCGGCGCCGACGACGTCGAAGCCGGCGGCGGCGAGGTCGCGGGCGAGCGCGACGAGATCGCGGGCGAGCCAGACCTCGACGTGTTCGAAGCCGCCTTCGGCGACGCGGTGCGCGGCGTCGGAGGGGCGGGCGGCGTCGGCGTGCTCGGGTATCACGATTCTGGGGACGCCGAAGAAGGCGGCGGTGCGCGCGATGGCGCCGAGGTTGTGGGCGTTGCCGATGCGGTCGAGGACGAGGACGGGCTCGGCGCGCTTGGCCCAGCGGGCGAGTTCGTCGGTGGTGACGGTGCGCAGCGGGGCGGGGGCGACGACGGCGACGATGCCGCCGTGGTGGACGGAGCCGGCGATTTTTTCGAGTTCGGCGGGCTCGACCTGGCGGTAGACGCGTTTGGCCTGGGCGAGGACTTTGCACATGACGCCGACGCGCTGGCCGGTGGCGTGGTCGAAGAAGAGGCGGAGGATGGACTGCGGGTCGCGGGCGAAGCGGGCGCGCACGGCGGCGAGGCCGCAGAGTTTCAATTCGTCGCGGGCAGGGCCGCTGCGCGAGCCGGGCGGGGTGGGCGCGGCGGGGGCGGTGCGTTCGGCGGGCAGCGCGGTGTCGGCGGGCAGCGCGGACGGGCGCGGGGTTGCGGAGGCCGCGGCCGGACTCGGGCGAGCGGCCGCGGGACGCGGGGCGACGGGCCGGGGATCGCGCGGGCCTTCGGACGAGCCGCGCGGCCGCGGAGCGCCGGTGGGGGCGACGAATTCGTCGCGGGAAAAGCTCGGGCGGGCGGCGGGATGGACGCGGGCGTCGCGTTTGGAAAATTGACCCATGGCCGACGCTGGCGCGCGGCGGGGCGGAAAACCAAACAAATGTGCGGAGTCGGAGCGGGGCGGCGAATCCGGCTCGCGGGCGGAAGGATCAGCCGGCCACTTCGCCGACGAGCGTGAATTCCTCGCGGTCGTGGTAGAGGTGGCGGAGGCGGGTGCCGGGAGCGCGGGTGGCGAGGGCGGAGCCGGGGGCCTGGAGCTCGCGGAGGAGCGCGACGGCGTCGACGCGGCCGAACTTCAAGTTGACGACGAAGCGGCGGCACCAGCCGCGGGCGAGCCAGGGTTCGACGATGTGCGCGAGCACGTGGTGCGGCTCCTCGACCATGTCGCAGAAGAGCCAGTCGAAGGCGTCGAGGTCGGCGGACGCGGGGGTGAAGCGGAAGGCGTCCTCGCGGCGATGGTCGATCGACGGGTGGCCGAGGGCGCCGCCCTTGAGCGGGCCGTTGTCGATGGCGAGCACGCGGGCGCCGCGTTTGGCGGCGCTGTAGCTCCAGCCGCCGGGAGCGGCGCCGAGGTCGCAGACGGTCTCGCCGGCGGCGGGCTCGCGGCCGAGCAACGCGTAGGCTTCCTCGACCTTCAGGTAGGAACGCGACGGGGCGAGGTCGTCGTCGGCCATGCGGCGGGCGCCGTGGACGAAGGCTTCGCGGGCGACGAAGACGCGGCCGAAATCGGCGAAGAAGACGAAGAGGCCGCGCACGGGAGCGGCGGCGACGCCGCGGGGGAGATCGGGGACGGCGAGCTTGGCGACGCGGGAGAGTTTTTTCTTCACGAGTTCGCCGCAGGCGGCTTCGACGGCGGAGAGGCGGCGGCCGAGGCCGACGAGTTCGGCGGGGCCCTGCCAGAGGCAGGGCCAGGGGCCGGCGATGCGTTCATCGCGCAGCGAGGTGAGGAAGTGGTCGGCGATGCGGGAGGCGAGGGCGTTGACGGAGTCGCCGCGGAACTCGACGGGCGCGAGGAGCGTGAGGTGGGCGAAGGCGAGGCGCGCGAGGGCCGGGGCGGCGAGGGGCGAGTCGAGGCGGAGCCAGCCGGGGCCCTGCTCGGCGACGGTGCAGCCGTGCAGCTCCGTGAGTTCGCGGGCGAGGAGGGTTTCGAAACCGGCTTGGCAGGTGAGCAGCATCGCGGGCGACGGTGCCGGGCGGCGGGGAGCGGGCGACAAGAAAGCGCGGCGGCGGCGAACATGCGCCGCGCCCGGCGCTGCGTCCGCGGTGGAGCGGTGGGGCCGCGGCGCGAAAAAGGGGGCGAAAAAAAGCCGCCGCCCGGGAGACGGGCGGCGGCGGGGAGACGGGCGCCGGCGCGGGCGGAAAAGCGCCGGGGAAGCGATGCGGAGCGGATCAAGCGCCCGCTCGCGTTGGGTTCTTCCGCGCGATGGCACGGACACAAGGTCCGGCCCTACGAGGCGACGGCACGGACGCGAGGTCCGGCTATGCGATGCGACGGCTCGGACCAAGGTCCGGCCATGCGGCGGAAAGGCCCGGACGCGAGGTCCGGGCCGGTGGCCAAACGTCCGGGGCGGTCGGGATCAGAACGTGGCGCGGACGCCGGTGGACCAGATGGCGCCGGTCTCGACCCAGCGGGTGCGGAGATCGGAGCGGAGGCGGTAGGAGCCGCCGTCCTGGTTGAAGACGTTGCGGGCGTTGAGGAACACGTCGAAGTTGCGGCGGAAGTTCCAGCTGAAGTCGACGGTGTGGGCGAGGCTCTCGCGGACGAAGTTGGGCCAGCCGTTGGTGCCGGTGGCAACTTCGGTGCGGTAGCCGGGGCGCCAGTTGGTGTTCCACTGGAGGCGGAAGGCGCGGTAGGGGATGAACCAGCTGAGGTTGGCGACGTTGGTCGGGCGGTAGTAGTTCTCGTAGCTGTCGTAGCGCATGCGGGTGTAGTTGGCGTTGACGCGCACGCGGGAGAGCGGGCCCGGGAGGAAGCTGAGTTCGCGGGTGAAGGAGAACTCGAGGGAGGCCATGTGGGACTTGGCGACGTTGTCGACGGTGCTGATTTCCCAATCCTCCGGCGAGACGGTGGCGGGGAGCGGCTCGCCGTTCCAGGAGCCGCCGGCGGGCACGAGGAAGGTGCGGTTGCGGATGAGGTCTTTGAAGTCGCGGCGGTAGGCGGAGACGGAGAGCTGGCCGATGCCGCGGGTGTAATGCTCGAGGGTGAAGGCGAGGGTCTTGGAGAGCTCGGGCTTGAGGTTGGCGTTGCCGGCGTTGGCGCGGTTGGGCTGGGGATTGGCGGGGTCGTCGTTGGTGACGACGAGGCCGCCGATGAGGCGGTTCATGTCGGCGCGCGAGATGGCCTGGTTCCACGAGCTTTTGAGGACGAGGCTGTCGGTGAAGCGGTAGGTGGTGTGGAGGTAGCGCAGCCAGGTGTTGTAGTCGGTGCGGGCAAACTGGCGGCCGCCGCCGTATCGGGTTGTCAGATACTCGGCGGACTGGCGGCCGGTCGCGAGGTCGGCGGCGGGAACGGTGAGAGCGGGGTTGATGGTGCCGAAGATGCGGCGGTCGGTCTCGCGTTGGCCGAGATCGGTGGGGCCGGCGGCGCGGCCGCGGGTGCGCTCGAAGCGGACGCCGGGGGCGACGGTGAGCTTCCGGCCGAAGCGGAAGACGGTCTGCTGGTAGAGGGCGTCGATCTGCTCCTGGGCGTCGCGGGCGTTCTGGAGTTTGAAGCCGACGATCTGGGCGGGGGAGGGCGGGACCCAGGCGCCGGGGTTGGCCTGGTAGATTTTGTAGGCGGCCCAGCGGTCGACGTTGGCCATGCCGTCGACGTTGCCGCCGAAGTCGAAGTTCATGCGGTAGGACGGCTCGGCGAAGGCGGCGAGGGCTTCGTCGGCGGAGGCGGCGACGCCGTCGCGGCCGCGGAAGGCGACGGCGTAGTTGTTGATGGGGCGGTCGCTGTTGTTGACCCACTCGCTGACGTGGAGGCCCCACTTGACGATGGTGGGGATCTTGGCGGCGAGGGTGTATTGGAAGTCGGACTTGAACTGGTAGCGCTGGTCCTCGCCCTGGCGGTCGTTCTGGCGGGCGCCGAAGCCATTGGGGTGGTTGGCGAGGTTGCGGTA
>JBILLY010000160.1:0-8205 GCA_044375835.1 Opitutaceae bacterium | reverse complement strand
TATCGGCGCCTTCCGGCCCGAGCCGCAGCGCGCCGCTTGGGGGACACTACGCATTTTCTTCAATTTCGCTCAATTCTTCCCGCAGAGACTCTTCCCTAAGTAGGTCGGGACCGACCTAGTCTCCCCTCCCTTCGCCGCGCTCCGGTCGTCGCGCGGACCAACGCACCCGAGCGGCCCGCCCCCGCCGCCCCCCTCACCCGTCGCTCGCTCACCCGCCTGCCCTCGGCCCGTTCATTCCCGCCGGGCCGCCCCGGCAGATTGCGCCCAGCCCCGCTCCTGCCTGCCCGGACCCCACCGTGGTCCGTTCCGCACCCGGGAAGGGCCGGCCATGGCCCCGCGCTCCGGCCGTCGCCCCACGTCTTCGTCCTGCCAGGCCCTGCCGGCACGCGCCGCCCCCGCCGCGCGCTGTGCGCAAACTTTGCGCAAACCCCGATTTGGCGTGCGCAACCCCTGCGCAAAAACACCGTCATTGGGCTCGTTTACCCCGTTCCGAAACCCGCGGCCGGTTTGGCGCGACTAACCCCGTGCCGCACCCAACTCCACCGTCCCCATGCATCCTGCCTCCGCTCCCCGTGCCGTTTTCTCCCCGCTGACCGGCCTCCGCTTCGCCCGCCGCACCTTCTCCGCCGTCGCCTTCGCCACGGTGCTCGGCACCGCCTCGGCTGTTTTCGCCCAGGCGCCCGACGATGCCAACCGCCGCCGTCGCCCCGACGATGCCGGCGGCGACCGCGGCGGCCGCGGCAATTTCGACCCCGCCCAGATGCAGGAGCGCATGCTCTCCACCCTGCGCGAGCGCCTCGAAATCAAGGACGACGAGGAGTGGAAACTCATCTCCGAGCGCGTCGCCAAACTGCAGGAAATCCGCCGCAACTCTCCCGGCGCCGGCGGCGGCATCGGCGCCCTGATGTTGGGCGGTCGCGGCGGCCCCGGCGGTCCTCCCGGCGGCGGCGAGCGCGGCCCCCGCGGGCCCGGCGGCCCCGGCGGACGCGGCCCCGGCGGCAGCAGCCCCGAAGTCTCCGCCCTCACCTCCGCGCTCCGCGACAAACTCCCCGACGCCGAAATCAAGAACCGCCTCGATCGCGTCCGCGAGGTCCGCAAGTCCAACGAGATCCAACTCGCCAAGGCCCAGGAAGACCTCCGCGCCGTCCTCACCGTCCGCCAGGAAGCCGTCGCCGTGCTCTTCGGCCTCCTGCCCTGAGCCGCCCCGCCCGCACGTCCGACTCTCGCGCTCTGCCCTCAGCTCCCGGTTCTCAACTCGCCCGCCCAGCCCCCGTGCCCACCGACTCCGCGCCCGCCACCGGCACCACGTTGCCCGAACTGCTCGACCGCATGATCGCGGGCAAACAGCTCACGGTCACCGACGCCCGCGCTTACCTTACCCAATACCCCGCGCCCGACGCCCTCACCGAGGAACGCGTGCTCCGCTGGCTCGCCCGCGAATACGGCGTCGCCTTCGCCAAGCTCGACGAACTCGAGCCCGACAAGCAGGTGCTCTCCCTCTTCCCCGCGCGCCTGCTCCTGCGCGACGAATTGCTGCCGCTGCGCCGCGTCGACCAGCACATCGAGATCGCCACCAGCCGCCTCTTCGCCACCCAGGGCCTCGACGGCCTCAAGGCCCTCACCGGCCTCCGCCTCCAGCCCGTCCTCGCGCCCTCCGACGTCATCCAGCGCGAGATGAAAAAGCGCCTCGGCGTCGGCGCCGACACCATCGACACCCTCGATGAGGAGACCGCGCTCACCGTCGTCGACGAGGGCGGCGGCGCCGGCTCCAACAACCTCGACGACGCCGCCGAAGACGCGTCGATCATCCGCTTCGTCAACCAGGTCCTCAAAGACGCCATCGACCTCCGCGCCTCCGACATCCACCTGGAGCCGTTCGAGGACGAGCTGCGCATCCGCTACCGCATCGACGGCGTGCTCCAGGAGGTCCCCGTCCCCGCGCAGATCAAGCGGTTCCAGCCCGCCATCGTCGCGCGCGTCAAAATTCTCAGCCACCTCAACATCGCCGAGAAACGCCTCCCGCAGGACGGCCGCATCAAGGTCCGCATCGAGACCACCGAGGTCGACATCCGCGTCTCCATCATCCCGATGCTCCACGGCGAGGCCGTGGTCATGCGCCTCCTCCGCCAAAACACCTCGCTCAAAGGCGCCCGCGAACTCGGCATGGGCGCCCGCGAACTCGCCTGCCTCGAACGCGTCCTCCAACTCCCCCACGGCATCGTCCTCGTCACCGGTCCCACCGGCTCCGGCAAGACCTCCACGCTCTACACCGCCCTCCACGAGATCAACGACAGCGAACGCAAGATCGTCACCATCGAGGACCCCGTCGAATACCAGCTCAAGGGCGTGAACCAGATCCAGGTCTCGGAAAAATCCGGCCTCACCTTCGCCCGCGGCCTCCGCTCCATCCTGCGCCACGACCCCGACGTGATTCTCATCGGCGAAATCCGCGACCAGGAGACCGCCCAGATCGCCGTCCAGGCCTCGCTCACCGGCCACTTGGTGTTTTCCACGCTCCACACCAACGACGCCGCCGGCGCCCTCACCCGCCTCGTCGACATGGGCGTCGAGCCCTACCTCGTCGCCTCCTCGCTCGAGGCCGTCCTCGCCCAGCGCCTCGTCCGCCTCCTCTGCAAACACTGCAAAGCCGTCGACGACTCGCCCACCGCCCGCACCTACAAGGCCCGCATCGGCATCCCCGTCGCCACCACGATCTACAAGTCCGTCGGTTGCCGCGAATGCCGCCACACCGGCTTCCACGGTCGCCGCGCCATCTTCGAGTGGATGGATTCCTCCAACGAGATCCGCCAACTCATCCTCAAGAGTGCCTCGACCGACGCGATCCGCGATTCCGCCCGCCGAGCCGGCATGACCACCCTCTCGGAAGACGGTCGCCGCCTCGTGCAGGAAGGCCACACGACCATCGAGGAAATCCTCAGTGTCACCACCGTCCACGAGGCCGAGTCCGTCGCCAAGGAAGCCCACCCCTCCGCCCCCGGCACCGCGTGAGCCGCATCCCGCGCCAGTTCCCGTCTCCCGCGTCTCTCGTGTCTTCCGTGTATTTCGTGGTGCCCACCGTCTGAGCCCATGCCCACCTTCGCCTACAAAGCCCTCCAGCTCGGCGGCACCGTCGTCGAGGGCAGCCTCGAAGCCGGCAACCGCCAGGACGCCCTCCGCCAGGTCGAAGGCCGCGGTCTCAAGCCGATCAAAATCGCCGAATCCGCCGCCGCCGCCGCGGGCGCCGCCGTGAAAAAATCCGGCACCAAGGCCGCCGCCCACGACGCCGCCGTCGCCGCGAAATCCGCCGCCAAGTCCGCCGACGATCCCGCCGCCACCCCCGGCGGCTTCAAACTCGAGCTCGGCGGCGCGAAGAAGATCACGCCCGCGATGCTGGAGAATTTCACCCGGCTCCTCTCCAGCCTTCTCGCCGCCGGCGTTCCGTTCAGCCGCGCCCTTGTCATCATCCACCGCGAGGCCGCCGAGCCCGTCGCCAAGGCCAAGTGGAAGGAAATCCACGACCTCGTCATCGACGGCATGTCGCTCTCCGACGCCATGGCCCGCTCGCCCGAGACATTTCCGCGCGTCTACTGCGCGATGGTCGAGGCCGGCGAGACCGGCGGCTTCCTCGATGTCGTGCTCGCCCAGATCGCGGATTTCCAGGCCCGCGAAAAAGACCTCCAGGGCAAGGTCATGGCCGCGCTGATGTATCCCGCCATTCTCCTCGTGCTCGCGACCGGCGTGCTGATTTTCCTCCTCGTTTTCTTTATCCCGCGCTTCCAGCTCGTCTTCCAGGGCTTCAACGCCGAGCTGCCGCTCATCACCCAGATCATCGTCGGCATCAGCGAACTCGTCCGCGGCTACGGCCTCTTCCTCGGCGCGGGCCTCGTCGTCGGCATCATCTCCGGCCGCAACTGGCTCAAATCCGAAAAAGGCCGCCGCGTCTGGGAAGGCGCCATCCTCAAGGCCCCCACGGTCGGCCCGCTGCTCGCGCAGTTCGCGATGGCCCGCTTTGCCCGCATGCTCGGCACGCTCCTCGGCGCCGGCGTCCCGCTCATCAACGCCCTCAACGTCGCCCGCCGCTCGATCGGCAACCAGATCCTCGTCGACGCCGTGTCCGACTCCATCGACCGCGTGAAGGAAGGCAAAGCCCTCGGCAAAAGCCTCGCCCAGAATCGCGCCCTCTTCCCCGGCGCCGTCGTCGAGATGATCTCCGTCGCCGAGGAAAGCGGCAAACTCGACCTCGAACTCCTCCGCATCGCCAACGTCACCGAGAGCGACCTCGACCGGCAGCTGAAGTCCGCCGTCGCCCTCGCCGAGCCCCTCATGCTCTTCGTCATCGCGGCGTTGGTCGGCACCATCTTCATCGGCATGGTCATCCCCATTTTCTCCCTGCAGGACCACATCAAGTAGCCGACTCCGCGACCCGCCTACGCCGCACGCTCCCGTTTCCCAATTTCCCAATTTTCCACCTTCCCGATTTTCCCACTCCCCTCCCTTCCACTTCCATGAACCGCCACCGCACCCTCCGCTCCTCCGCCCCGCGCCGCCGCCGCCGCCAATCCGGCTTCACGCTCGTCGAGCTCCTGCTCGTGCTCGTGATCCTCGGCATCCTCGCCGCCCTCGTGCTGCCCAAGTTCACCGGCCGCACCGAGCAGGCCCGCATCACCGCCGCCCAGACGCAGATCTCCAGTTTCGGCACCGCCCTCGACGCCTACGAGGTCGACACCGGCAGCTACCCGCGCGGCGCCGAAGGTCTCAACTCCCTCATCGCCCAGCCCGGCGACGTCACCAACTGGCGCGGGCCCTATCTCAAGGACGCCATCCCGATGGATCCCTGGGGCAAACCCTTCCTCTACGAATTTCCCGGCCGCGTGAACCCGTCCGGCTACGACATCCGCTCCGCCGGTCCCGACGGCCAGCCCAACACCGCCGACGACGTCGTCAATTCCCGCGTCGCCCCGCGCTGAGCCATGTCGGCGCGCACCCATCGCCATTCCGGTAGGGGCGGCTCGCCGAGCCGCCCTGGGTTCCCGCGCGCGCCCCGCCCAACCGGCGACGTCCCCTCCGCCGCCCCCTGCCCGCGCGCCTCTGGGCGCCTTGGCCCTTCCCCCCGCCTTCCGGTTCTTTGCGCCGCTTTGCGGCCATCCCTTCAACCGCCTCCTCCGCCCCCGCGCGCCGCTCGCCGCGCCGCGTCGCGCGCGTTCACGCTCGTCGAACTCATCGTCGTCATGGTGCTGCTCCTGATCGTCGCCTCGATGGTCGCGCCGCGCATGGCGTCGTTCTTCCAAGGCCGCGCCCTCAGTTCCGAAGCGCAGCGCCTGCTGTCGCTCATGCACTACGCGCAGAGCCGCGCCGTCGCCGAGGGCAACCCCGTCATCCTCTGGCTCGACCCCGCCAAGTCCACCTACGGCCTCGAAGTCCAGACCGGCCACGAATCCGCCGACGAACACCGCGACCTCGCCTACACCGCCGACCCGACCGTCACCTTCGAAGTGCCCACCGTCACCGCCGCCCCCGTCTCCGAAGACGGCGACGAGACCTTCGGCCTGCCCGAAGGCCTGCCGTCGATCCGCTTCAACCCCGACGGCAACTTCGACGACGTCAGCGTCGGCCGCATCATCCTCCGCCAAGGCACGCAGGGCGCCCTCGAACTCGCCCCCAAGGCCAACCGCCTCAGCTATGAAATCCGCCCCGTCGCACCCCAGCCGCAGTGACGCGGACGGGGCGCGGCGAGTCCGCCCCCTTCCCCAGGTAGGGCGAGGCGTCCCCGCCGAGCCGCAACCCGCCGGCACCTTTTCTGCCTTCTCGCGCCCAATCGCCCGCGCAACGCGCGCCCGCCTCCCCCGCCGCACCCGCCGCGCCGGCTTCACCCTCGTCGAGATCCTGGCCTCGCTGCTGATGATGGCGATCGTCGTGCCCGTCGCGATGGAGGGCATGAGCATCGCCAGCCGCGCCGGGTTGCTCGGCCAACGCAAAGCCGCCGCCATGCGCGTCGCCGAGCGCCTGCTCGAGGAACTCATCGCCGAGGCGAACACCCAGCAGACCACCGACAGCGGCACGCTCGCCGACGGCGAGTTCACCTACCCGTGGACGATGCGCACCGAGAACTGGTCCGCCGACGCCATGCAGCAGATGACCGTCACCGTCACCTTCACCCTCCAGGGCAATCGCTACGAGGTCAGCGCCGCCACGCTTTTGCCCGCGGCCGGCACCACCGCCACCGGCACCGAGACGCTCCCCGCCCTCTGATGCGCCGCGCGTCTCCAGTTTCCCGTCGCTCGCCCCCGGCCGCCGCCCGTCCGCACGACGCGCGCGCCGCCTTCACCCTCCTCGAGCTCATCATCGCCACCGCCATCGGCGCCGTCGTCCTGCTGGTCATCCAGTCCACCTTCTTCGGCGCCCTCCGCCTCCACAACACCACGCACGCCCGCATCGAGCAGGACCGCGTCCTCGAGCGCGCCCTCGGTTTCGTCCGCCGCGATTTCGCCGGCGTCCTCCTCCCCGGCGGCACGCTCTCCGGCGAATTCCAGACCTCCGAGTTCTCCTCGCTCACCACCGGCTCCTACGGCGAACGCGTCACGCCCGATATCTTCACCAGCTCCGCCCGCATCGACGGCTGGAGCCAATTCTCGGAAGCCCAGATGGTCGCCTACTACCTCGCGGACGGCGACACCACCGGCACGGTCGCCACGTCGGTCACGCCCGCCGCCCCCGCCGGCTCCAAAACCCTCGTCCGCGTCGTCACCCGCAACCTCCTGCCCGTCCAGGAAAACGCCCCCGAGGAAACTCCGCTCCTCCCCGGCGTCGCCTCCGCCGCCGTCCTCTACCACGACGGCACCGGCTGGACCGATTTCTGGGACAGCGCCACGTCGTCGACGCTTCCGCGTGCCGTGAAGTTCAGCCTCCAGATGGCCGCGGTCGGCGCCGGCGATCCGCCCGCCCCGGTCGAGATCGTGATCCCGATCGCGGCCACCACCACGACCACGCAAACCGAAGCCGCGGAGGCGGAAGCCGGCCTGTGAGTCCGCGCCGTCCGATTTCTCCGCGTATCCGCCCCGGCCTCACGCCGGCCGCGCCGCCGCGCCGCGCCCGCGCCTCCGTGATGATCATCGTCATGTGGGTCTGCCTCGGCCTCGTCGCCCTCACGCTCTACTTCGGCAATTCCATGATCGGCGAACTGCGCGCCGCCGACTACCGCGTCGCCGAAGTCACCGCCCGCCAGGCCGCCGCCGGCGGCGCCCGCTACGCCGCCTACGTGCTCAGCCAGTTCGGCACCGCCGGCACCGTCCCTCGCATCGAGGACTACCAGGCCGAGGATCTGCCCGTCGGCGACGGCAGCTTCTGGTTCATCGGCCGCGACACCAACCAGGTCCCCGGCACCGAACCCTATTTCGCCCTCGTCGACGAAGCCTCCAAGATCAACCTCAACACCGCCCCGCGCGCCATGCTCGAGGCGCTCCCGCTCATCACGCCCGAGCTCGTCGACGCCATTCTCAGCTGGCGCTCCCGCAACGCCGCCGACTCCGGCGACTCCAACTACTCGCGCCTCGATCCGCCGCGCACCAACAAGGCCGGCCCCTTCGAGACCGCCGACGAACTCCGCCTCGTCTACGGCGCCACCCTCGAGCTCATCCTCGGCGAGGACACCAACCGCAACGGCATCCTCGACGAAAACGAAAACGACGCCGAGCGCTCCGCCCCCCGCGACAACGGCGACGGCCTCCTCCAGGCCGGCCTCCTCGAATACGTCACCGTCTGGAGCCGCGAGCCCAACACCCGCTCCACCGGCGGACGCCGTATCAACATCACCACCACGCAGGGCCGCGCCCAGCTCGACAACGTCCTCCGCCAGCGCTTCGGTCCCCAGCGCGCCCAGCAGATCGCCGCCGCCGTAGGCCCCGGCCAGATCCGCAGCGTCGCCGAGTATATGGTCGCCGGCCGCTTCACCGCCGAGGAGTGGAACCAGATCCGCACCGAGGTCACCCACCGCGACGGCGCCACCGTCCAGGGCCTCGTCAACGTCAACACCGCCAGCGAGACCGTCCTCGCCTGCATCCCCGGCATCGGCCCCGAAAACGCCTCCGCCCTCGTCGCCTACCGCCTGCAGAACCCCGACGTCCTCACGTCTTTCTTCTGGCTCACCCAGCTGCTGACCCGCGGCGACCTCGCCCGCGCCGGCCCCTACCTCACCGACCGCTCGTATCA